>JADFXA010000029.1 GCA_015233755.1 Desulfamplus sp.
GTAATTCTACCCTCACTAAAATCTGGTAAAACAGTTCTGTGCGATAGATTTGCCGATGCTACAGTTGCCTATCAAGGTTTTGGAAGAGGCCTTGATATAAATCTTATTGATAGAATCTACAAAATGGTTGCTAACGTAGAGGGTACTAACTTAAAACCAGATATGACTATTCTTTTTGATCTTGATCCAGTAATTGGACTTGAAAGAACATTCAAAGCATTGAAGCAAGGTGAGCGTTTGGAAAATGAGAGTCGTTTTGAACAAGAGCGTCTTGATTTCCATAAACGTGTAAGAAAAGGCTATCTTGAAATTGCAAAGAAGGAAAAAGATCGTTTTTTTATTGTTGATGCGTCACTCTCAAAGGAAGAGATATTAAAAAGAATTATATTGCAAATACAATTTAAAACAAAACTTAAATACTATGTAATATCTATCAAATAGATATTAAAATAAAGCCTAAAAAACAAAAAAGGTTACAGAAAATCAACTGTAACCTTTATTTTTATTATGGTCGGGGCGAGAGGATTCGAACCACCGGCATCCTGCTCCCAAAGCAGGCGCGCTACCAGACTGCGCTACGCCCCGAAAAATTTAAACAGGCTTCTAACACGATTTATTCATCTATGCAAGCATATTTTATTTTTTTTATCTCTTTAAGCTAATAGATAGCTATTACCAACATATTGAAATAAAGTCTTTTTTCAATTATCTTGACACATATTAAGATAAAGATTAACTTAATATATTTTATTCGGCCTTTAAGAATAAAGCGATATTATGAGTTAGTTTATAAATAATAATTAGGATATTAACAGTTGTTTGTCACGGGCAGCTTAACGATTCAAGGCAGCTTAAAGAGCTTACAGTATAAAACTTAATTTTCTGTTCTCAGAAGCTCTCTTGCTATTTAGGAAGGAAAATAATGCAGGTAAAAATAGAAGATAAAAGCACAGTAAAAAAAATAATTCACATTGAAATTTCAGGCGAAGATGTTACAGCAGAACTTGACAAAGCATATAAAGAGCTTGGTAAATCTGCATCAATAAAAGGATTTAGAAAGGGAAAAATTCCACGCAAAGTTCTTGAAACAAGATTTGGCAAGGATGTTAAAGCTGATATAATTTCAAGGCTTATTCAAAATTCCTATATAGACACTATTAAAGAAAAAGAGCTTGAGAATATCTTAGGACCACCATTTGTCCAAGAGCCACTTCAAGAACTTGAGTCTGGAAAGCCGTTTAATTTTTCAATTAATATTGAAGTTAAACCTATAATTTCAGATATTGATTTTAAAGGGCTTGAGCTTAATAAAAATATGTATAAACCATCTGACGAAGAAATTGATGCCCAACTTCAGATGATTCGTGAAAATCTGGCAACTAAGCAAGTTGTAAATGAAGAGCGTCCTGTAAAGGTATCTGATTTTGTTTTGATTGACTACCAAGGATTTGTAGATGGTTCTCCTTTTGAACATGCACCAAAAATTGAGAATTATCTTATGGATATTGGAACTAAAAATATGCCTGAAGAGTTTTCTACAAAGCTTACAGGTGCGATACCTCCTCAAGAGATTGAAATAGATATTGTTTATGGTAATGGCGATGATGTTGACAAAGCGTTTGCAGGTAAGACAGTAACTTATAAGGTTAACCTAAAAGAGATCCAGGAGAAAATTCTTCCCCCTTTAGACGATACACTTGCTGAAAAATTAGGTCAATTTGACACTCTTGAAGATATAAAAAATGCAATTCGCTCTAACCTTGAATCTGGATATAAAGTAAGAGTCCATCAAGAGTTGAGTGAGCAGGTCTTTACTAAACTGCTTGAGAAAATAGAGTTTGAGCTTCCCGATGTTCTTTTAGAATCAGAGTTAAGCGCTATTGTTGCAGAGACAGAACAAGCTTATCTTCAGCACAATATTACACTTGAATCTGTTGGCATCAATAAAGATTTTATTAGAACTCAATATCGTGATGTCGCTGAAAAACAGGCGAGACGACGCCTTTTACTTGGAAAAATTATTGAGCAAGAGCAGCTTACATTAACGGAAGATGAGACAGAAGATATCTATACGAATATGGCAAAAGCTATTAACACAACAGTTGAGCAAGTTAAAAAAATATTTAATAGCAAAAACGAGTCAACAAAGTATCAACTTGAGTATCTCAAGACGATTCAACTTGAAAAGAAAGCTATGGAGCATATTATTAGTAATGCAAACGTAGTTGAGGTTGAACCTGTTGCTGAATCTAAAAATTTAACTGAGGATAGCAACACTACATCTTCTGAGACTAACTAAAGCTGTTAATTAGTAATTAGTTTTAAATTTAAGATAAGATTTGACAACTTTTAAGCAGTTGTCAAATCTGAAATTTACAAGTACAGAATTACAAGCAATAAAATTTAAGGAGACAACAGTGCCTTTAATACCAATGGTCGTTGAGCAGACAAACAGAGGTGAGCGTGCTTACGACATCTATTCAAGACTTTTAAAAGACAGAATTATTTTTCTTGGTTCAGCAATTAATGATGAAGTATCTAATCTTGTTGTTGCACAACTTCTATTTTTAGAGTCTGAAGACCCTGAGAAAGATATTAACTTCTATATAAACTCACCCGGTGGTTCTGTAACTGCTGGTTTGGCAATCTATGATACTATGCAGTATATTAAGCCTGATGTCTCAACAGTATGTGTGGGGCAGGCAGCAAGCATGGGTGCGCTTCTTCTTGCTGCTGGTGCAAAAGGAAAAAGATTTTCTCTTCCAAACTCAAGAATTATGATCCACCAACCACTTGGAGGTGCACAAGGTCAAGCATCAGATATAAAGATTCAGGCAAATGAAATTTTGAGAATGAAAGATGTTCTAAATCAGATTCTCTCTAAACATACGGGACAGAATCTTGATAAAATTTCTAACGATACGGATCGAGATTTTTTTATGTCAGGCGATGAAGCCTCTACCTATGGAATTATTGATCGTGTAGTGACTGACAGAGGCGAGCTTGAACCTTCAAAGGAGCAATAAAGTATGAGCCGCAAGAAAAAAGATGATGAATTTTTCTGCTCTTTTTGTGGAAAAAATCAAAAAGAGGTTAAAAAGCTAATAGCAGGTCCAAGTGTTTATATATGCAATGAGTGTGTAGGGCTTTGCGAAGAGATAATTGATGATGAAGAAAAGACAGAAAATAAGAGCTTGCATAAAGCGAAAAAAAACCTCACACCTAAAGAGATCAAAGAAGTTCTTGACTCTTATGTAATTGAGCAAGACCATGCAAAAAAAGTTCTATCTGTAGCTGTTTATAACCATTACAAACGTCTTGATAAAGAGCTAAATAAAAAAGATGAAGTTGAAATTCAAAAGAGTAATATACTCTTGATAGGACCTACAGGCTGCGGAAAAACCCTTCTTGCCCAAACTCTTGCAAAATTCCTCGATGTGCCATTTACAATTGCTGATGCAACTTCCCTTACTGAAGCAGGTTATGTTGGTGAAGATGTTGAAAATATTGTCTTATCTTTGGTTCAAAATGCAGATTACGACATTGAAAAAGCACAAAGAGGTATAATATACATTGACGAGATTGATAAAATTTCTCAACGAGGAGACAACCCATCAATTACAAGAGATGTATCTGGTGAAGGGGTGCAGCAGGCTCTATTAAAGATCATAGAGGGAACAACAGCAAGTATTCCTCCAAAAGGTGGACGTAAACACCCTCAACAAGATTTTGTGAAGGTTGACACATCAAAGATTCTTTTTATTTGTGGCGGAACATTTAATGGTCTTGAAAAGGTAATTCAAAGAAGGGTGAGCAGTAAGTCAATGGGTTTTGGGGCAAAAGTAACCAGCCGTCAAGAAAGACCAATTGGAGAGCTTCTTGAACAGTTAAAACCCGAAGACCTAATTAAATTTGGTTTGATTCCTGAGTTTTTAGGAAGGCTGCCTGTAATTGCATCGCTTAGTGAGCTTAACGAATCATCTCTTATAAAAATTCTTACTGAACCTAAAAATGCTTTAGTTAAGCAGTATCAACGTCTTTTTGAATTTGAGGGGATAAATCTTCAATTTACTGAGGAAGCACTCGTCGCAATGGCAAAAGAGGCTGTAAAGAGAAAGGCTGGCGCAAGGGGACTTCGTGCAATAATGGAGGAGACCATGCTTGATATAATGTATGAATTGCCTTCTATAAGTGATGTTAAAGAGTGCATTGTTGGAGAAGAGGTGGTTTTAAACCATGAACAGCCAATTCTTCTATTTGAGCAAGCAAAAAAGCAAGCATAAAATCAAACTCTTATTTATGTTTAAGCAATCTTAAAAAAGAGCTATTAATCTAATATTTTTCTCATTTCACCTACCAGAGACCTTCTATCCAAGATGATAAATATACCAAAGTTCTTCAATTCAGATGGTTATAACCAAGACAATTCAGATAGCTCCCAGGATTCAAGTAACTCTCGAGAAGAAGAGATTCGAGAGTTACCCCTCCTTCCGTTAAGGGATATGGTTCTTTTTCCACACACAGCTTCACACGTATTTGTCGGTAGAGCAAAATCGATCAATGCTCTTGCTCAGGCAATGGGTCAGGACAAACGCATCTTTCTTGTAACCCAAAACAACCCTGAGATTATTAAACCTAAGATTAATGAGCTTTACCAAACAGGTACAGAGGCATCTATATCTCAGATCGTTAGACTCCCAGATGGAACTGTTAAAATCCTTGTCGACGGTATAAGCAGAGGTAAAGTCTTAAGTATACATGACCGTGATGTTGCTGGTTATATTGCTGTTAGATTTCTTCCATTAATTGATGTTGGGATGGAACAATCTCAGACAGAAGCAGCAATTAGAACTGTAACAGAGGCATTTAATAACTATGCAAAAGAGTCAGGAGCTATCCAGAAAAATCTTTTGCAAAATTTAAAAATCCTTGCAGCAGAGCCATCTCATTTTGCTGATATAATCGCCTCACAGATGCCTTTTAAACTATCTGATAAGCAAAGATTATTAGACACAGATTCTCTTGAAGATAGATTTTTACTCCTTCTTAAGTTGATTGAACAAGAGATTGAAGTTTTTGCCATGTCTCAAAAAATTAAAGGCAGGGTAAAAGAGCAGATTGAGAAACTGAACAAAAAACACTATCTAAATGAGCAGATACGAGCAATCCGAAAGGAGATGGGAGAAGAGTCAGAGCCGCAGCAAGAATTTAAACTCCTTGAAAGCCAGGTTAAAAGAAAAAAATTACCCAAAGAGGCTTTTGCTATTATTCGTCAAGAGCTTGAAAAGTTTAAGAAGATGTCTCCAATGTCTTCAGAAGCAACAGTTGTTAGAACTTACATTGAGTGGATTCTTGCCCTTCCTTGGTATAAGAAAAGCAGAGCTAAAATAGATATTTGTGAGGCAGAGGATATTTTAAACAAAGACCATTATGGACTTGATAAGCCTAAAGAGAGAATTTTGGAGTATCTTGCTGTTCAGATGCTTGTAAAAAAGATTAGAGGGCCGATATTGTGCCTTGTAGGTCCACCTGGCGTTGGCAAAACCTCTCTTGCCCGTTCTGTTGCAAAAGCTATGGGACGATCTTTTGCAAGAATATCGCTTGGAGGTGTAAGAGATGAAGCAGAAATCAGAGGACACAGACGAACTTACATTGGAGCAATGCCAGGAAAGATAATCCAGACTCTTAAAAAAATTGGTTACAACAATCCCGTCTTTTGTCTTGATGAGATCGATAAAATGAGCACTGATTTTAGAGGAGATCCATCATCAGCTCTACTTGAAGTGCTTGATCCGGAACAGAATCAAACTTTTAATGACCACTATCTTGATATTGCTTATGATCTATCTGATATTTTGTTTATTACAACAGCAAACACTCTTCACGATATTCCAGCCCCTCTTCAAGATAGAATGGAGATTATCAGAATACCAGGTTATACTGAGAACGAAAAAGAGCAGATTGCTCATGGTTTTTTGATTCCAAAACAGATTGAGCTAAATGGCTTAAGTGATAAAGCCATACTCTTTTCTAAAGATGCTGTTCTTGAAATAATCAGAAAATATACTCGCGAGGCAGGAGTTAGAAATTTAGAGAGAGAAATATCTGCTGTGTTAAGGAAAGTTGCCAAAAAAATTGTTCAAAGAAGCAGCAATGTTGTTCAAAAAGAAGAAGATAGTTTAGAAAATTTTGTTGAAATAGAAGATCGGCTTAATTTGAAAAACGATAGTGACGAATCAGAATACAGCAAATTAAATACTATCACTTCAGACTCTTTACTTGAATACCTTGGTAAACCGAGATTCAGACACGGAGTACTTGAAAAAGAAGATAGAGTTGGAATTGTAAATGGTCTTGCATGGACGCAGGCTGGTGGAGAACTCCTAATTATTGAGACTGTTACTATGCCTGGTAAAGGTGCTGTCTCTGTGACTGGCAAACTTGGTGAAGTTATGAAAGAGTCTGCAAGTGCGGCTATGAGTTATGTCCGTTCACGCTCTTTAGTGCTTGGTATTCGTGAAGATTTTTATAAAGACCTTGATATTCATATTCATGTTCCAGAAGGTGCGATTCCAAAAGATGGACCTTCTGCTGGTATTGCTATATGCACTGCACTAGTCTCTGTATTAACAGATCGACCTGTAAAAAGAGAGACTGCCATGACAGGAGAGATAACGCTTAGAGGGAGAGTTATTCCAATTGGTGGTCTTAAAGAAAAACTTATTGCAGCACACGCAAGCGGTATTAAAACAGTTATTATCTCGAAAGATAATGAAAAAGACCTTTCAGAGATACCAGCTTCTATACAAGATGAACTTAACATTGTTCTTGTTGAAGATATGGAAGAGGTATTGAAAATGGCGTTAGCCCCCCAAGTCAACAATACGAGTACTATTGCATAATTCAGCTGCTATAACAGAACGTTTAAAAGGTGTTGTTGAGCGCATAACATATCATAATCCTGATAATGGATGGTCTGTTTTAAGAGTTGTTCCATTTAATAATCCACAAAGTCAAGAGACTGTTGTAGTTCATCAAACCAAAGTATTTGCAGGTGCTACTATGGAATTTGATGGTTCATGGATAGTTCACCCAAAATACGGACGCCAATTTAAAGCAACTTCAGCATTTGAGATAAAACCCGCAACTACAGCAGCTCTTGAAAAATATCTTGGTTCTGGTCTGATTAAGGGTGTAGGACCTCAAACGGCAAAGAAGATTGTAAAATATTTTGATGACAAGACTCTTGAGGTGTTTGAATCTGCAATTGAGCGTTTAACTGAAGTCTCTGGAATTGCAAATAAAAAATTAGAGATGATAAGTCAGGCATGGCAAGAACATAAATCAATCCGTGATGTTATGATCTTTCTTCAATCTCATGGAATCAGCACCCTTTTTGCTGTTAAAATATATAAAGCGTATGGCGATAACGCAATAAAATATGTTTCTGAAGACCCATATCGTCTTGCTGCTGATTTCTATGGCATTGGATTCTTTTCTGCTGACAAAATTGCTTTAAGCATAGGTTTTGCTCCAGACAGCGATAAGCGTATTATGGCAGCAATCCGCCATGTTTTGTCAGCAAGCAGAAATTTTGGACACTGCTATCTTACTCTTTCCCAAATTCAAGAACAGACCTCTGAGCTTCTTCATATAGATTTAACAAGCCGTTTACTATATATCTTAGGAAAAATGGAGCAGGAAAAGCTTCTTATGGTTCGTTATCTTTATGAGATTGATAAAAATAGAACTGATAAAAATAACGACAAAAACGATAAAGAGACCTGTTACTACTCTAAATCACTCTACTTTGATGAACTTTATGTTGCTCAACGTGTATCAAAGATGTGCAAGACAGATCATATTCTCTCTGTAGCAAACGATAAGTTAGAGCGGTGGATAACCCTCTATTGTAAGTCAAGGTATATTAAATTAAGTGATGAACAGGCAAAAGCTGTCATTTCGATTGTGAACCAAAAATTTTCAATTCTCACAGGAGGTCCAGGTTGTGGTAAGACAACTACTACCCTTGTAGTTGTAAGAGTTCTTGAGTCAATGGGCAAAAAAATTTTGCTTACTGCCCCAACAGGACGAGCAGCTCAACGTATGAGCGAAGTTATAGGCAGGGAAGCCAAAACTATACACCGCCTTTTAGACTGGAAAGGAGGAGATTTTAAGAAAAATGAGAACACACCTCTTAAAGCCGACTTTTTGATTGTTGACGAGTGCTCTATGCTTGATATCAGCCTAACCGCCTCTTTATTTAAAGCTGTTCCTAAATCGTGTCAGGTACTTTTTATTGGTGATGCAGATCAACTTCCGTCAGTTGGTGCTGGAAACGTTTTAAAAGATATGATCGCCTCTGGCGTTATACCATGTTTTGTCTTAACGCAGATATTTCGTCAGGCAAGAGAGTCTTTGATTATTAGATATGCACATGAGATAAATAATGGAGAAGTTCCATGGATTACATCTCCGTTTAAAAAACCTGAAATATGGACTAACAGCACTGACTGTATGTTTATAGATTCTGATGAAGCCACAAAAGATCAGATTAATTTCATAAGTCAGGTCAAAAAAGCATCCAACATTCCAACATCAAAGCTTCATGTTCAATATGATAATCAAGAAGATTTTTATGAATTTGGAATAAAAGAACCCATAAAAGCCTATGAGCCAGCAATAAATATTCCTAAAAAATTTCAACACGTTGATATAAATGAACTTTATAAAGCTGATACAGAGGTAAAAGAGCTGATTACAGTTTTAAAAAGCGTTCATCCTTGGTCATCTTTACATTATGGATATGCTGCCTCAGATATGGTGGTACGACTTTATCAAGAGTGGATTCCCAAATATTATGGTAATGGATGCGAAATTCAGATTTTATCTCCAATGACACGCGGCACTCTTGGGACTCTTAATCTCAATAGACTAATACAGGCATCGGCCAATCCAAAGTCAGAAGGTAAAAGAGAGATTAAAGTTGGAGAGAGGATATTTAGAACAGGGGATCGGGTGATACACAAAAGGAACAACTACGATCTTGGTGTTTTTAATGGCGATATTGGAATTATAGTTGATATGGACATAACAGAGCTTACCTGCTTTGTATCATTCTATCCTGACAAAAGGATCGTCAAATATCAGCGAGACGATATAATTGAACTCGATCTTGCTTATGCTATAACCATACATAAATCACAGGGCAGCGAATTTGATATTGTAATTATTCCGATTCTATCCCAGCATTTTAAAATGCTGTTTAGAAATCTTATCTATACGGGTTTAACAAGGGCAAAAAAACTTGCCATATTTGTAGGTACACGTAAAGCAATGGCAATGGCTGTTAAAAATCAAGATACAAGCCTTCGTCAAACGGCTCTTGAAGCTTTATTGAAGCTCTGAGTTAAGGATTCTCAAGTGTTATAAATTTTCTGCTTCTTTGGAATGGTAATAATTTAAGTTAGATTGATTTGAGATGGGTAGAGGACGATCTTGTTTAGAGCAGATTGGATTACTTTCAACCCTCGCCTTTGCGGTGAGGGTTGTTTATTTTTATACAGTATTATTTTTTGGGATGGCAGTCATTACATGATGTAGGAGCTGGTTTTTTACCTGTTGGATCGCCAGCTTTTTTGTTAGAAGCTTTGTGGCAGTCAATGCAGTTTGCATGAAGAGCCTCTTTGTGATATTTTACAACTTTCTCTTTTTTGGCAAGTTTCTCACCTTCTGGAGCTTTACCAGTCTCTTTATGGCAAGCTACACATTTTTGAACATCATCACCTGCTTTAAGCTGAAGGGCTTTTCCCTTGTCATCATGGTGGCATTCACCACAAGCAATTTTATGATCTTCAGCATGTTTTTTATGAGTGAACTCAACTACACCTTTTGTGTGTTTAGCATACTCTTTTGTCTCCATTTTAACAGTGTCCTGAACCGCTGTTCCAGCATAAATACAGGTCGCAGCAAAAAGAAGAGCAACACCAATAGCCAACATCAACGTAATAAATCTTTTACTCATTTTCCTTACTCCTTTAACAGTTAATAATATTTTTACTTTATCCAAATACGTCAGGGAGCATCCCAAACTACCTGACAACAAACCTAATTTAATATGTGCTTTGTAGATTAATCTACTCTAAATCTATAATTTGGAAAGCTATTATAATATGGTGTTTAAGCATGTCAATGATAAACAACCTATCATTTATCAATATTTTCTTGCTCTTCATTACCTTCTTGTTCTTCTTCTTGTTCTATATCGTTAGTATCTTGTCTCTTACCAAATAACCTTGCACCAAGAATACTTAGCTCATATAAAAACATAAGCGGTAGAGCCATCATAATTTGGCTGATAACATCTGGTCCTGGGGTTAAAATCGCTGCAACTATAAAAATTATTAGAACCGCATATTTTCTATTTTTCTTTAGAAATTCAACAGTAACAAGTCCCATGCGTGCCATTAAAGTTATAACAAGAGGCAGCTCAAAAACAAATCCAAATGCTAAAAGCATCTTTGAAGAGAAACTTAAATACTCCTTCATTGATGGCATTGATTGTATATTTTCTGAAGCAAAGCTTAGTAGAAACTCAAAACCATAAGGGAAAACAACAAAATAACCAAAACTTGAGCCAGCAATGAAAAAAAACAAAGATAAAAATATAGCGGGTATAAGAAACTTTTTTTCATCACGGTAAAGTCCTGGAGATATAAACATCCAAAATTCATAAAAAAGAACAGGGGTTGCGAGCACAATACCAGCAAGAAAAGATAGCTTCATGTATGTAAAAAATGCTTCTGTAAGCCCCGTAAAGATCATTTTTGTTTCGCTGCCCATAACCTTTACAAGAGGAGCATTAAGAATATCGAATAACTTTTCTTTAAAAAAATATGCAATAATAAATCCAACAAATACAGCTATAAAGCATCGGATCAATCTGTCTCGCAACTCTGAGAGATGTTCTGTAAAAGGCAGTCTATCTTCTTCTCTATCCGTCATTTTTACTTTATATCCTTATTTATGAACATTAGATGCTTGCAAATGATCATTTTTATCTAATAGAATCTTCTTTTCATCTATTGTTTTATTCTCTGTCTCTTCTTCTTTTTTTACTGTTTCTTGATTATATAATGTCTCTTGTGATTGAGGAGTTTCTTTTATTTGTGTAGACTCTTTTATATCAACAGAGTCATTATTTAACGGGTCTGAAAATTTTTTAATATCGGCTTTAATATCTTTAATATTTTTAACAGGCTCATTAAACTCCTTAACAGTGCTGTCTAAATCAATACTATTTTTAAACTCTTGAGCAGCTCTTTTGAACTCTCCTAAAGCACGACCTAACGATTTTGCAAGATCAGGTAATTTTTTAGGACCAATAACCATTAAAGCAATAGCCAGAATAAGCAATATTTCAGGCATTCCTAAACCAAACATAATAAAACTCCTTAAATTTATATCTTCTTATTTTATACTTATTTGATATTGATCTCTTTTTCCATGAGACCCTTTTAAATTGAGCCTCTTTATAAATTATATGCAGGGTTTGGGCAAGTTAGTATCTGAAATAAATTTTAAATACTAACTTTTAATATTATCAATATAGGTTAGAAAAATCCAAATCTTTAGCTGTTTAAATTAAAATTTGCTTTATTTAGGTTAAAATGAGATAAATTAAAATTTAGCAAAAATTAACAACAATAATATGGAATTATTAAATATTTCTATCATGGACAAAATAAATATTCAAGAAATCCTCCCATTTGTGGAGATGCCAAGCCGCTATCTTGGTTGTGAAGCAAATAGCATCAAAAAAGACCTTTCAAAAGTTGATCTTAAATTCGCTCTTGCATTTCCTGATCTTTATGAGATTGGTACATCTCATTTTGGAATGCAAATTTTATACACCATATTGAATCAGCAAGAGAATATAGCTGCAGAAAGGTTCTTCACCCCAGCTCTTGATATGGAGAAGATTCTTCGTGAAAAGAATACACATCTATTCTCTTTAGAATCTGAAATTGCTCTTAAATCATTTGATATAGTTGGATTCAGCCTGCTCTACGAGCTTAACTTCACAAATATTTTAACTATGTTAAGTCTTGCTGGAATACCATTTTATGCCAAAGATAGAGAGTTAATCTCTGATATAGATATTACCAAAAGCGCTGATTCTAAAAATGCAGACCGATCTTTTCCACTTATAATTGCAGGTGGTCCATGTGCCTTTAATCCAGAGCCATTAGCAGATTTTTTTGATGCTTTTGTAATTGGTGATGGAGAGAAAGCGGTTATTGAGATTTCTCAAGCGTTTATCCAATGGAAAAAGGAGAATAAAAGCAAAAATGAGGCTAACAAAGAGGTAGGAGTTTACGACAAAAAGAGTTTGCTTAAAATGCTCTCTAAAATAGATGGGGTTTATGTTCCCTCCTTTTTTAAACCAATCTATAAAGCTGCTGAACATAACCCAACAAATCTAATCCAGCACCTTGAGCCTATTTACCTTGAATATACAAGGATTAAACGGGCAATTCTTCCTGATATTTCAACAGAACCATTTCCAACTTCTCCAGTTGTACCATTTGGAAAACCAGTTCATGATCGCTTACGCCTTGAGATTGCAAGAGGTTGCTCAAGAGGATGTCGATTCTGCCAAGCAGGCATGATCTACAGACCTGTTAGGGAGCGTTCTGTTAATGAGCTTGTAGATATAGCCAAAGAATCCCTAAAAAATACGGGTTATAGCGATCTTTCGCTTCTTTCATTAAGCACAGGTGATTACAGCAATCTTGCAGAACTTATGGAAGAGCTTATGGCAATAAACACTGGGCACTGTATATCAATATCGTTACCCTCTGTTCGTGCTGGCAAACTTAACTCTCATTTGATGAAGATAATTAAAAAAGTTAAAAAAACTGGATTTACAATTGCACCAGAAGCTGGTTCTCAAAGACTGCGAGATGTTATAAATAAAAATATCACGGAGGAGGATATTTTTACTACAGTCAAAAGTGCATTTGAATTGGGCTGGCGCAATATTAAGCTCTATTTTATGAATGGTCTCCCTACAGAAACCCCTGAAGATATCGAAGCAATTGCAGATATGGCAAAAAGGCTTGCTAAAATCAAAACTACTGGAAAAGGGAACAGCACCATTAATATAAGCTTTGCATCTTTTATACCTAAAGCTCATACACCATTTGAAAGATGTTCTCAAATCCACCCTGACAAGGCAATGGAAAACTTAAATTTTCTTAAGCAAACTCTAAGGCATCCTGGCATTAATATTAAATGGCAGCACCCCAAAATGAGCCTTCTTGAAGGTGTATGGGCAAGAGGCGATCGTAGGTTATCAGGTGTGCTTGTAAAGGCTTGGGAGTTAGGTTGCCGATTAGATGGCTGGTCAGATATGTTCCGATTTGATCTGTGGGAGCAAGCCTTTGATGAGTGTGGTGTTGATCCATATTTTTATACTACTCGTGAACGTGAAAAAGATGAGGTTCTACCGTGGTCTCATATTGATTGTGGTATCTCAGATAAATTTATAAGAGATGAATTTGATAGGGCAATGGCTTCAGAACTGACCCAAGATTGCAGAGAACATGGCTGCATTGGTTGTGGAATTTGTGATTTTAAAAATATAAAGCCTATTCTTTTTCAAAGTAATGGAGATACTAAAAGTAAAATTCAAGAGCATGAGAATATAGAACATAGTGAAATGGAAGCTGATGAGCTTGAAAATAGAGATAAAACTCCAATCCAAGTTAAGTCCTATGATAATAATAAAAAGAAGGTTGATGATAGTGGAAATTACTCAAAAATTACCATATTCTACTCAAAACTTGGCAAGGCAAAACATTTTGGGCATCTTGAACTTGCCAAAATAATCAGGCGAGCAATCAGAAGAGCTGGCTTAAAGGTTAAATACTCCACAGGTTTTAGCCCAGTAATGAAAATCTCTTTTGATAACCCTTTGCCTGTTGGCATGGAGAGCGAAGAGGAGTTTTTTTCAATACAGGTAAATCTTGCAAAACGATCAACTTTATCCACCAGTAGACCCGATACATCACAAAATTATTTTATAAAACCAGATGATATTGTGAAAAAACTTAACGATGTATTATCCAGAACAATAACAATTACACGTTCTGTTTATTCAAAAGATTTAAAGAAAAACTCAGATGTGAATAGAGAAATTAGAGAAGAAAATCAAACAGAGAATAACTTATCTATCTCATATAAAATTAGACTCAAAAATTTTTCTATCAAAGAACAGGATATAGATGAATTTAT
>JADFXA010000002.1 GCA_015233755.1 Desulfamplus sp.
TTGATAAAGAGGCTTCTGTTTTTGAAGCTCATGAAAAAATGACATCAAATAAAATCAGACATCTTCCTGTTGTTGATGGGGAGAAAAGACTCATAGGTATTGTAACAGATAGAGATATTAGAAGCGCTATGCCTTTCAGCCTCTTAAAAGGTAGAGAGATTGGTGATGAAAATTCAAGTTGTTCGGCAGAGGAAGAAAAGGCAAAAATAGCTGCTCTTAAAGTAAAGGATATAATGACAGCAAATCCTATTACCATTTCTCCGATGTACACGATTCAAGATGCACTTTTGATGATTCAGCGTGAAAAAGTTGGAGCTTTTCCAGTAGTTGACAGCGATGGCACACTTACAGGTATTCTATCTGTTAGAGATCTGCTTAGAGCGTTTATAAATGTTCTTGGTATAAATGAGCCAGGTACCTTAGTTGGTATTCTTGTTGAAGAGAAGATAGGTCAGTTGAAAAAAATCGTTGATGCAATTACTGAAGAACAAATCTCATTTGGGAGCATTCTTGTGGCAAGACACTGGGAACCAAATACAAGAGCGGTATTTACATATCTTTTGACTAATAATGTGATGCGGGTTAAAAAGAAACTTAAATCTCTTGGCTATACACTTCTTGATCCTATGGAGTGGTATTTAGACCAACTGCCGAAATCTGATAAAAATTAATATAATGTAAAACATGAGGAATTAAATGGCACTATCTGTTTTATTAGTTGATGATTCAAAATTTGTCAGAAAAGGGATTGCTAAAGAGCTTCCCACCATTTTAGTTGACAAAGAGCTTATGTTTAGTGAAGCCAGCAATGGAAATGAAGCTCTTGAACTTTTATATGCCAACTCCTATGATATTGTATTTTTGGATTTAACCATGCCTGAAAAGACGGGCTACGATGTGCTTGAGGCTCTTAGAGAGAGAAATATAAAAGCCAATATTGTTGTTCTAACAGCAGATATTCAGCCTGAATCGGAAAAAATTGTTAGGTCACTTGGTGCTATTGGTTATATGGAAAAACAAAGACCCCTCAACAGAGAGGCTTTAATGAAAGTTTTACAGGAAATTAATATCTTATGAGCCATATACAATATACAGATGATCAATATGAGATGTTAAAAGAGGTGGTCAATCTTGCCATGGGACAGGCTGGAAAGGACCTTGCTACAATACTGAACTCTTTTGTTGATCTCTCTGTCCCTGAAATACAGATAGTTGAGGCGGAACACATTGCAGAAAAAGTGCTTAAGGAGAGCGTATTTGCAGAGAGTGAAAATGTAAACCTTTTTAGACAGAGCTTTCACAGCCTATCATTTATGGATGGGGAATCTATAGTTATTTTTAATAATGAAACACGTCAAAGATTTGCCCAAATTCTCGGTGTATCAGGCCAGCTTAACGCCATAGAAGAGATTGACTTTATGCTTGAGCTGACCAATTTGATGGTAGGAGCTTGTCTAAATAGTATATCTGGGCAGTTATTTAACCAAAAGATGTCTTTTTCTCCGCCAGAACTGCTTTCAGAAAATTGTGTGTTTAGAAATATTGCCTACGAAATCTTTAAACGCCGTAATTTAAAATGGGAATACACCCTTTTATCAAAAATCACATTTGTTTTAAAAGATAGGTCGTTTAAAAGCGATCTGTTAATTTTTATATCTGAAAAAGCCATTCAGGCGGTCAACGAATCACTAAATAAAATGCTGGCTGATTATGAATAACATTGTAATTGATAATATTCAGACACTTCACGACATCATTGACCATATTAATATTGGTATCACAGTGCTTGATACTCACAATCATGTCATATTCTGGAATCGTTTTATGGTAAAACATAGCGGTATCAGTGAATCAGATCTTATTGGCAAGAACCTTTTTGATGTCTTTACCTATCTTCCAAGACAGTGGCTTGAGCTTAAGCTAAAGAGTGTAAGGCTGATTAAAAATTACTCCTTTGTCTCTTGGACACAAAAACCTTATCTTTTCCGCTTTAACCACAACCGTATGATAAGCGGAGAGAGTATTGAATATATGCACCAAGACTGCACTTTTATACCTGTGCATAATTCAGACACAGGAGAAACTTATGTCTGCATAGCCATACATGATATGACAGATGTCGTGGCATCTCAACAAAAGATAATGGAGATCAATGACATAAACAAAACTCTTGAACACATGACAAACCATGATGGACTTACAGCAATATTCAATCGTGAGTATGTAGAAAAACAGATAGAGTATGAATTCTCTAAGGCAAAACGATATGGGAGTCTATTTTCTATTATTTTGTTTGACATTGACAAATTTAAAAATGTCAATGACACCTTTGGTCATCTTGCAGGTGATGAGGTGTTAAGAAATACTGCATCAACCATAAAGTCTCAGTTGCGCTCTTCAGATGTTTTTGGACGATATGGAGGAGAGGAATTTATGATCCTTCTTCCTGAGACCAATTTAGAAAATACAGCTTTTCTATCTCAGCGAATAAGACATAACATTGAAAAGATGGTAACTATTTATGATAATACCGAGATAAAGATAACTATAAGTATCGGAGTCGTACAGTTTAGACCAGATATAAAAGACCATCTTCAGATGGTGCATGAGGCTGATATTGCTCTTTACCACTCTAAACAAAACGGTAGAAACGCGGTAACTCAATACAAAATTACAGGGTGCAATTTGCTAAATTGTTCTTTATCTTTTAACAAAGCCTGATTCATGAACAGCCATCCAACAAAGTATGGCGGGGTATCTGTAAAAGGAATTTTTCATTATGAAAACAGAAGAGTATATTGAGATTGAAAATAAATTTGGTGCACATAACTACAAACCACTTGATGTAGTGTTGTCTAAAGGTGAAGGAATATGGGTCTGGGATGTAGATGGTAATAAATATTTGGACTGCCTTTCTGCATACTCTGCTGTAAACCAAGGCCATTGTCATCCCAAAATCAGGCAGGCAATGATTGATCAGGCAGGACAACTTACCTTGACTTCAAGAGCGTTTAGAAACGATCAACTAGCACTATTTTATAAAGAGCTTTGTGAACTTACAGAGTCTCACAAAGTTTTACCAATGAATTCAGGGGCAGAGGCTGTTGAAACAGCTATAAAATGTGTCCGAAAATGGGGTTATGAATCAAAAGGTGTAGAACATGATAAAGCTGAAATAATAGTTTGTGACAACAACTTTCATGGCAGAACCCTTGCTATTATAGGATTTAGCAGTGATGAGAACTCACGTAAAAGTTTTGGACCTTTTGTCTCTGGATTCAAATCAATTCCATTTGGAGATGCAAAAGCTCTTGAAGATGCAATAACCCCAAATACAGTGGCATTTATGGTTGAGCCGATTCAAGGAGAAGCAGGTGTTATAATTCCACCAGTTGGCTATCTTAAAAAAGTTAGAGAGATATGCACAAAAAATAATGTGGTTCTAATTCTTGATGAAATTCAGACTGGTCTTGGCAGAACAGGCAAAATGCTTGCAGAAGAGCATGAGGGAATTCAAGCTGATTTAACCCTTATTGGTAAGGCTTTGTCTGGCGGCTTCTATCCTGTATCAGCGGTTCTTTCAAATGAAGCTGTGCTTGGTCTTTTAAAACCTGGGCAGCACGGCAGCACATTCGGAGGTAATCCTTTGGCATGTGCTGTGGCAAGGGAGGCTTTAAAAGTTTTAAAAGAGGAGAATATGATTGAGAATGCTGCTTCTATGGGACAATTTTTTCTTGATGAGCTTAAAAAAATTGATAATCCATCAATAAAAGAGGTTAGAGGCAGAGGACTTATGATTGCAATTGAGCTCTTTGAAGGGACACAAGGCGGGGCAAGGGCAATCTGCGAAAAACTTATGAAAATGGGAATTCTTTGCAAAGAGACTCACACTTGGACAATTAGGTTTGCTCCGCCGTTAGTCATCACAAAATCTGATATTGAATGGGCTATGGAAAAGATAAAAATTGCGTTTAATTAGTAAAAGCTAAAATATCAGCAATTCTAATTTTGAAAGTTGTCTTATGATAATTTTTATAGCCAAGCTATAAATAGCACGGCTAAAGTTTAAAGAAGTCCACCAAAGTGGTGGACTTTAATGACGGTCGGCCAAAACCCGCTCCAATTTAAAATAGAACATGAAAAAACAACCCCTTACAACCGATGAGAGGCGATTTTTTAAAACAGTCTATCACGCATCTTTTGCCAATCCTTTTGGTGAACTACGTGAAAAATTAGATAGAAAAATTGCAGGTCTTGTTGGGCTTGCCTCAAATAGAGATAATCTAACTCTAAACAAAGATAATCTATTTTCCCGAAGGGAAATTTCAGACCGTTGTATTCAAGAAGTTGATTTAAGGATTAAACAGCTTGCCAATCAAGGTAGAGGCTCTATCAACGCTTTTACAGGCCAAGATAGAGAGATTATGAGAGTTGTTTTTCTATTTGATATTTTTCATAAATTTAGAGAACAGTTTGATAAGTTAATAGTTGATCAGATAAAAGCTGGTGATACACCAATACCTGTCTTATTTGCCAAAGATGCAGCGGCTATGCTGTACCGATGCGGATTTACTGAAAAGAGCTTTAACCATTATATTGCCTTTTCATTTCAGCTGCGCAGAGCATTCTTTTTTATCTCAAATTCGCTTGTTGGAATAAGCCCATGTATGAGAGAGCTTAAAGGTAATCTTTGGAATAACGTCTTTACCAACAACATCGGACTTTATGATAAAATTCTTTGGAATAGAATGGAGGATTTTTCCACTCTGATACTTGGAGAGACTGGAACAGGTAAAGGAACAGCTGCTATGGCTATTGGCAGGAGCGGTTTTATCCCATTTAATGAGAAAAAAGGTTGCTTTGAGGAGAGCTTTACAAAGGCATTTATTCCGATAAATCTATCTCAATTTCCTGAATCCCTGCTTGAATCTGAGTTATTTGGACATAAAAAAGGAGCTTTTACAGGTGCGGTAGATGATTATCACGGAGTATTTGATCACTGTAGTCAACATGGAGCAATTTTTCTTGATGAGGTTGGTGAGGTTTCAAACCATGTTCAAATTAAACTTCTAAGAGTTCTGCAAGATAGAGTTTTTACACCTGTA
The DNA here is from genome assembly GCA_015233755.1 of Desulfamplus sp. Taxonomy (GTDB): domain Bacteria; phylum Desulfobacterota; class Desulfobacteria; order Desulfobacterales; family Desulfobacteraceae; genus Desulfamplus. Next base: position 5,106 of record JADFXA010000002.1, read on the forward strand.
GGAAGCCATATTACATCAAGGTTTAGAGGCAGGGTTATTGCAGCAACAAATCGGCCAATGGCTGAAATCATGGATGGAAAAATATTTAGAGATGATTTCTATTATCGCCTTAGTTCCGATATATTTGAAGTGCCGCCTTTAAGAAAACGGATAAAAGAAGAGCCTGCGGAGTTAGAACTGTTGTTATCTTTTACTGTTGAAAAGATTTTAGGAGAGCCATTTCCTGAACTTGTAAAGAGAATTATTACAGTTATAAACAGACAGCTCGGTAGAGATTACCATTGGCCTGGTAATGTCAGAGAACTTGAGCAGTGTGTTAAAAGAGTAATCTTAAGAAGGCACTATCAAGGACACTCTAAAGCAGAAATATTTGAATCATCGTCTAAAATAGAGTTGAGCAAAAGAGATGAAGTATTAGAGTTAAAACAATCAGAAGAGCTGCAACTAAAAATATTTGAACCTATTGAGCTTGATCAATCTTTAATTCGTAGAATTAAAAATGGAGAGGTCGATGCAACAACCTTAATTTCTGACTATTGCAAATATCTATATAAACGATACAGCACTTATGAAGCAGTTGCAAAGACAACGGGTCTTGATAGGCGCACTGTTAAAAAATATATAACAACACAATAAAAATTTGGAATTATAAATAAACAAATAAAAACAAAAATAGTTATGGGAAAATTAATAAAGAGGTTTACCAATGCTTGATTTTTTACCAGAATTTTTGAAAGGCAGTTTATCTTTTGTATTGTATCTTATTAACACAATAATTTGCTGCTCAATTCTATTTTGTGTATCATTGATTAAACTTATTGTTCGTGTTCCATCTTTAAAAAAATATTATGACATTATGCTTATATCCATTGCCATGACATGGGTAAGAATCAATGTTTTCAATTCTGATCTTTTCAACCGTATTGAGTGGACATTCAAAGGAGCAGAAGGGCTGCAAAAAAGAGAGTGGTATCTTCTTCTATCTAACCACCAATCATGGGTAGATATTTTGGTGCTGCAAAAAATGTTTGCAGACAAAGTACCAATGCTTAAATTTTTCCTAAAAAAAGAGCTTATTTGGGTTCCAATTTTAGGACTTGCATGGTGGGCATTAGATTTTCCATTTATGAGGCGATACTCAAGTCAATTTCTTAAACAAAATCCCCATCTAAAAGGCAAAGACCTTGAAAGTACTAAAAAAGCGTGTGAAAAATTTAGAACGGTTCCAGTTTGTGTGGTCAATTTTGTTGAAGGAACTCGTTTCACAACAGAAAAGCATAAGAGACAACAATCTCCATATACTCACCTTTTAAACCCCAAAGCAGGTGGGGTTGCCTTTGTGTTAAGTGCGATGGGTGACTGTATCCATAAAATCATCAATGTAACCATAATCTATCCTGATGGCGCAGACACCTTCTGGGGATTTATATCAGGAAGAATTCGCAGAATTATCGTAGATGTTGAGGTACTTCCCATAACTTCTGATATTCAAGGAGACTACTTTAATGATGATAAGTTCAGAGAAAAATTTTGCAACTGGATAAATAAACTATGGAGAGATAAAGATATAAAAATAAGTAAACTTGTAGGATGAATGTAATTGGGATAACTGAGTCAATTAAAATTTTGTAGAAACTCTATTGGGTTTTTAATAGCAACGGTAAGATACATATCACCTCTTACAGCATAAGAGCCTGCTCTACCCATACCAGCAAGCCTTATGCGAGTTCCGTTAGTAACTCCAGGTGGAATCTTCACACTGTAAAGCCTTGTGTAAAACCCCCAAGGAATATTTACCAACTTTAATGCACCTGAAATTGCCTCAAGAGAGGTTATCTCAATAGTGCCAGCAAGGTCTAATGTATGTTCGATTGGTTTGGGATTTATATTTTGAAGTTTTGGCGTTGTTTTCCTTGCTGTTAAAGCTTTTAGTTTATCTTCACCAGCAGGTTGAAGACGCTCACCCCACATTTTTACAATTGCAATACCAGCAATAAATCCTCCAACATGTGCCCACCATGCAATGCCAGAAACCCCTCCGCTCTCTGTAGCATTATAAAACTGAATCAAAAACCAGAAACCAAGAAATATAAAAGCTGGAATATCAACAAACCATGGGATAATAACTATTGGAATTATGGTTAAAATTTTTGCTTTTGGATACAAGATAAAATATGCCCCCATTACACCTGCAATTGCTCCACTTGCACCTATTGTTGGAATTGGAGAGAGAGGATTTAGAAAGAAATGTAGGAGTGCGGAAGCAACTCCGCAAATAATATAGAACCCTATAAATCTTAAAGCACCAAGATACTCTTCAACATTATCTCCAAAAATATATAAAAACCACATATTACCAAGAAAATGCCAGAAACTGCCGTGAAGAAACATATACGAAATAGTTGAAAATAGCATATCATAAACAGAGAACACTGCTGATATTTCAGGTACAGTTAGTTTTGCAGGAACAAAGCCATATCTGTAAATAAAAGCACTAAGTTCTGTTCCCATACCAACCTGTATGAGATAGAAAAAGGTATTAGCAGTTATAATTATATAGGTAACAACTGGAATGGTAGAAGAGGCGATTGTATCCCTAATGGGTATCATTGCGATAAACCTTATAGCATTTTATACTGTTCTCGATCATAAGTTGAATTTTGTATTTATAAAAGCTAAATTTCTTCCCGTTTGAAATATAAACTCTGATTTAAAAGTTTTAATTTGGCAATTATTTAATTACTCTTAATACATGATCTTTTTGGAGAAATTGCCGAAGAGCCTTCAATATAACCATTGCGGCATCTTCAATATCCATTACATCAACTCCTAAAACGTAATTTGTTTTAACATTTAATTTATCATCATTTTTAGTATCTAATTCAACAAATTCTTTGCTCTCATTACGACAAGATTCAAGCAGTTTTTTATTGCCTGAATCAAGCCCAAGTTTTACCTTTATCGTATCTGATAGAGAAAAGTATAGCGAGCCAATCTGATTTTCAAATGAGTTTGCAATAACAGATCTTGTTCTAAGATGCATTGATTCAGCAAGAAATTTTATAGCATCATCAACAGTTGTACAAATAACTTCTGGTTTTCGCTGAAAAAGGATAATATCGTCAGCTCTCAACTCTTCTGGGGAACTCTCCATCAACTCCATATATATAAATGTCTCGATTATTGATTTAACAGATCTGTAAATAAAAGGGTCTTGGCTTGTATTTGAACCTGCAACATTTAAAACCTCAATCTCATTGCTATTAATAAAATCATGCAATATCACAGCCCCCTCAAACTCGTCCATCTCCATAAGATCGATATGACACCAACTCTTATTTAGTCTTGATGCAATTTTTTGAGTCATAAGTGAAAGACCGATTAGTACTCCATGAGAAATTATAAGAGTTGCATCAGAATCAATAATATTTTGCTCTATTTTTTTAGAGCAGTTCTCTATATCAATATCATTGAGTTGATAAACTTCGGAAAAAGAGTCTTGTCCTGATTTTTTTCCAAAAATAAGAGAGCCTCCATGAGCAAGATTAAATTTTATTGCTGTATCAAGAGCTGCTTTTTCAGCACCACTTTGTCCCCCTGAAATTATCTTTCTCAGCATGATTTGCCCTGTTTGATTTATTTGACTTTTTGCGAAACTATTTTTATCCAGTAAATGAAACTTTCACTGCAATTGGTTGGTATTAAGCCTAAGCTTCTCAATCAAGGTTAGATTATAAGTCAGCCCATAGCTTTATCTTAGATCGATAAATAAAATTCAAAGTTTAAATTAAGACCGTGTAAAGTATAACTATAAAGTTATTTCCAACCAGCTTCTTTCTCACACTCTGCCATCTCTTTAGGATGACTGTTTTCCCACTCTGTAACAGATTTAGTTTCATCTGAATCCATCTTGTCATTCATACAGTGGCAATATACCATCACGGTTTCAGTGGAGACACCTTCTTTCTTGTTATCCTTCATACATTTAGTTATCCAATCAGTATCATCCTCACCAGCAAGGATAAATGTTTGACTTCCTACAATAATTGCCAAAGCAAGCAGCATTGCAATAATAACTTTACGCATAACTTTTCTCCTTAGGTTAATATAAATTTTCAGATTTCTAATCAATACAACGCTTCATACTCTACAAGGTCTTAATTTAAGCTTTGAATTTTTATTTACATTTTATATGCTAATCATCGCTAATGAATTTGAGATATTCTCTATTTTCATCTCAATTTCTCTAAGATATTCAAGTTGATCTGATTTATCAATAAATCTATCGGAGATAAGTTTTTCAATATTTTTATTTTCAATTGCACATATATGAAACATATCCATAAGTTTTTCACGTAAATCTCTTGCAACTGCATGGATAAGAGGGAAAAGATATACCTGCTCAACATGGTGCTTATAAAGATCAAAATGGAGCATTACTGAACGAAGGGACTCTTTTCTTATTTTTTTTACAGACTCTTTTAAAGCTCTTGACTTAGGAGGAGCTGTTGTAAGTGAATTTATAAATTTTCCAAGAATTTCAACCATAAAATAGAAGCTAAACCTTGCCATTGCATCAACTTTGATTTTGGCACTGTAGCCAGTTGCAAATTCGCTTTTAGGTAGACTTAGACCAAGAATTCTTTTGGCCCCTTTTAAGTCAACAGCTCTAATTATATCTGATATTTGTAGGTTAGCTTGCTCATCTAAAGATAGTTGTGGATAAATTTGTGAGGGGGTCATGCAGCAAGATTTATAAAGAGTCTCAAACGCTTTTTCAATATATTGCTCCTGCTCTTTAATAAGCTCAATAACTGCTGGATTAAAGTTTTGGGTCATAAAAAAATCAAGCTCAACTCTAAAATCTTTAAACATGCAGTAAAGAGCATGGTTAAAACTATAATTGGAGACCATCTCTTCATAACGCTCGTTATATATTGTTGTTCCAAATATAAAATCTTTTAATTTTAATGCCTGAGTACCTCGATTTTTATCGAAAAAGTTATTTATCGCAGAAGAAATATCTCTTTTGATATTTTGAATTGCAATGCCAATAGAATCATCTAATGAAGATTTAAATATTTTTGACTGCTCCTGAAGCAAATTTAATTTTTCAGTAGCATCTGTAGCTTTTTTTAAATCACCAGATAAAAGCTGCATAAACATTGTGTTGCGTTGCCTTAGACCGTGTACTACTAACATTAATCTTTCAATATGGTTTTCTAATATTATTGAGAATCTTTCACTTTCAATCTTGTGTTTTAACGCATTTTCAAACTCTACATATTTTTGGGCTGTATAATCAACAAGACGACTCTCTCTTTTCCACAACATTAACCTCTCAGAATTTTTATCTGAAAGTTGTTGCTCAACAGCGGAATTTTGTTCAAGTGCAGCAAATAGATTAAATAGTGAAGATAGAGTATAGACAGTAGGATTTTCTACAAAATATCCTAAACCTTTTTTTACGCTTTTTTCAAGCTCAACAAGAGATTCAAGTGATTCATGCTCATTAAAGTCGGCATTCAATATGAACATTATATTATTAATTATACCAGTATTTTTAATAATATTAAGAAACTTAATATCTGCCTCCCTTAAACCTGTTCTGCTGCTAATCACATAAACCAACATGTTAGCAGAAAGAAGATAGTCCTGTATGTGAGATAGATGGGAGGGGTCTGTTGAATCGCTGCCCTGACAATCGGCAATTTCAATATACGGATCAAGTATTATAAATTCACTACGGTTATTGTCTTTATCATTACAAATAATATCGTTATCAGCATTAATATCTATCTTAGGTGTAGGAATTTCAAGCAGTACATCTTTGACAAAAAAAGCATTTGCCATTATTCCTGTAAACATCTTGTATTTAGAAAAATGTTCTCCTGTAAACTCAACTGGAGATGAATCAGATTGGTCAACACCATTATCTACTTGATTACAGTGTAAGGTAGTGTCCAAATTAGAGCTTATATCAAAATTAATTGGATTATTATTAATTTGCTCATTATTGATTGGATCATTTCTGACAAACCCTTTTACTTTGTCATATCCTTCAAGTGCGTTAGATATAAGGGTTATTTCTGGTCGAAAACCACTATCACTAAACGATGAGAATAGATTATTAAAAACAAAATCGTCATTATCAACAACTGATAAATTAGAATGATCAACTTTGTAATTTTGCTTAGAATCTTTTATTTTAGAGCTATACTCTTTTGAACATAATCTTGATCTTATATCTCTTAGAAAGTCGCGGTCGCTCTTTCTTCTCAAATCAATAGATTTAATTAAAGGGGTATGAGTCAATTGCAATGCGTTTTGTATCTCACTATTTATCTCGTCCCATGTTTTAAAACTAACTAAAGCCCTTAGACTATTGCCTCTCCTCACCCGAGTTATGACTGAAGTTACAATACCTGCGCCTCTTTTTAAAACGTCATCCATGATCAAAGAGTTTATGAATGTGCTTTTACCTGATTTAATTGCTCCAACAACAGCAATTTTAATAACTCCCTCATGTATCTGTGTTGGAATAGTTTTGCAAAGATGGTGCTGTCTCTCCACAATTTTGTCATACATTCCTTCAATCTTTTTCATATCTTCAAAAATAGCAAAAAGATCGCTGCATAACTTATCAACCGATTCAATAATATTAATATTGTTATTCATAATGTTAAGTTATAAAACCTCTGATATATCCGAGAACGGATCAGCTTCACTTTCCATGAGCATCATTGACTCCTCCCATCTTAAGTCGGTAGGTGTTTTAAAAATAATATCTTCAACAATTGGAGCTGTGAGCCACGCATTCTCATCAATCTCACTTTCAAGCTGAAAAGCTCCCCACCCAGCACATCCAAGAAGAATGATAAAATTATCAGGACCATTTCCATCAGCAATCGCCTCAATAATATCTCTTGTATTACTCAATCCAAGGTTTGGGGTAACCTGCATACATCCATGCCAATGAAATGGTGGAGAGTGAAGGACAAATACACCGCTTGGCTGAACAGGTCCTCCAAAGTGAATCTCAATACCAGCAATACGGTCGTCATAATCAATTTTAAGATCATCAAAAAGCTCACTCCCTGTAAGGAGAGGATGAGTTTTATTTATTATAAACCCAAGGGCACCAAGCTCATTATGTTCACACATACAGATCACTGTCTGAGCAAAATTTGGATCAGGAAGACCCGGCATAGCCATAATAAAATGACCTTTTAAAAATTTATCTGTTTCGGAAGACATCAATTTGCTCCATCATTTTAATTTATTCCAACTTTCCAAGTAATTGAACTCCTGCAAAAAATATTTGTTATCTATTAAGACTCAAGCGAGTAAAATGTTGCAAGAACTCTAATAAATTGTATTAAAACTATATACTATCTGACCTTTTACCGTCCATAAAGATCATCAAGCCTCACAATATCATCTTCGCCAAGATAGCTACCTGATTGGACTTCAATAAGTTCTAAAGGTATTTTCCCAGGATTTTCAAGTCTATGAACTGTTCCAGTAGGAATGTATGTAGATTCATTCTCAGTTAGCATAATCTCTTGCTCTCCCTTAGTAACAATCGCTGTTCCAGAGACAACAGTCCAATGTTCAGCTCTGTGATAATGCTTTTGAAGAGATAGCTTTGCCCCAGGTTTTACAGTGATTCTTTTAACTTGAAATCTTCTTTCTATATCAATTGTCTCGTAAGAACCCCAAGGTCTAAATATTTTACTGTGAAATACCGCTTCGCCTCTTCCGCTGTTTTTGAGCTGTGCAACTAATTTTTTAACATCTTGAACCTTATCTCTTGGAGCAACTAAAACGGCATCTTTAGTCTCGATAATAACATGACCTTCAAGTCCTACAGCAGCAATAAGCCTATTTTGTGCATATAGGTATGAATTTTTCACGTCTGAAAGAAGGGCATCTCCTTTGACAACATTATTATTTTCGTCTTTAATACCTGTCTGCCACAATGCTTCCCATGAACCAAGATCGTTCCAACCCACACTTATAGGAATAATAACACCTTTATCTGTTTTTTCCATAACTGCATAGTCAATAGACTCTGCTCTGCTTTTTTCAAAAGAGGATTTATCAAGTCTAAAAAAATCAAGGTCATCTCTTCCATTTTTTAAAGATTCTTTGCATACCTTTAGCATATCAGGCTCATAAAGCTCCAAATCTTCTAAAAACTGAGAGGCTTTAAACATGAACATACCACTATTCCAGAAATATTGGCCAGATTCAACATACTCTTTAGCTCTATTAAAGTCTGGTTTCTCAACAAATTTTTCAATAATATATGCACCTTTTGTGCAATTTTCATATTTGCAATTTAGCTTTTTGAAATATTGACTTTCTTGTCCACTACTCTCTTTTAGCGGCTCTCCACTCTCTTTTAACTCTTTACCTTTTTTAATATATCCGTAGCCAGTTTCAGGAATATCAGGAATAATCCCAAAAGTGATTAATCTATTTTGGTTTGCAAATTGATTGCCAACCATTACAGCTTCATGAAAACTTTTTATATTATTAATAACGTGATCTGCTGGAAGTATCAAAAGCACTAACTCATCTTGTTTATCATCAAACAGTTCAAGAGCTTTAATAGCACCTACTGCAATTGCTGGAGCTGTATTTTTGCCTACTGGCTCAAGGATAATTGAAAGAGGCTTTATATTGATAGATCTTAACTGCTCTGCAACCATAAAACGATGCTCTTCATTGCATACAATTATGGGTGAAGATATCTCTTCTAAACCATTCAATCTTAAAATTGTATTTTGCAGCATTGAATTATCATTTGTAAGATTTAGAAGCTGTTTTGGGAAGAGCTCTCTTGAGAGAGGCCATAATCTTGTTCCAGAACCGCCAGCAAGGATTAATGGTATTATCATAATCTTGTTCCTTATATCGCCCTAAGCTAAAAATATTGGCTGATTTTATTCAAGATTTATTAAAGCTGCACATTTAAGCCGACAGCTTTAAGTATTGCATAAAAAATAAATTTATGAACGTTTAGAGTATAATGAACTATTTAAACCTTAGTGAACTATACCTGAAATGGACGATATTTGCTTTATAAATTTCCACTTTATGATATAACACGATTTATAAAAATAGCTCAAAACATACTACAAAGTTATTCGGGGGTTATTACTTTAAAATGTTATTCAAATCAACAGACAAACTATATTCGGCAAAATCTCTATTTGCAATTACCATTATCCTTACTATTTTTACATCTTTTTCATACTCTTTTGCACAAACTCAAAACTCAAACTCTCTTGATAAAAAAGATGTTTTGGCTAAATCATATATAAAAGAGAGAGCAGTTAATAAAAAATGGATTCCAAAAGTTTGGTTAGACTTTGTAAAGCAAGGTCCTGTAAGAGATAATTTACCAGATTTTTCTTGTGCAGGCTATAAGATGGGTCTTAAAACGATACCTGATATCTTACCCAATTCTAAAAATGGTTCTATTTCTAAAGATAAAAAAGATTCTATTTATAGATACAAGATATTTGATATTACATCTAAAGAATTTGGAGCAATACCTAATGATGGCATCGATGACACAAAGGCAATTCAATCTGCCATTGATGCTGCGGCTGGGGAGTTCTTTGGTGGCGTTTCTGGTAATGCGGCTGGTGAAGTCTCTGGTAGTAGTTCTGCTGATGGCGGCAATCTTGGGTGTGTGGTATTTTTTCCAAAAGGACGTTACGATATTCATAAAACACCGTCAGATGGCTTTATCCAGATTAAAAATGACAACATTATATTAAAAGGTGAAAATAAAGAAAATACGATTCTACATTTTGGTTCACCAGGAAAGGCTGATCGAATCTATAGACTTGGCACAGTTCCAGCGGAACAAGAGGGGCGACACTGGACTACTTTAGCTGTGATGGGTTCAGAATCAACAACCGAGTTGACACGCTACACAAAAACCGTAATGCGTGGGGAAAAAGAAATCCATGTTATGGATACATCCAATATTGTTTCTGGACAAACTGTAATCATTGAGTTTGATGACCCTCTTATTGATACAGTAACGCCTTCGCCTTATAAAGTTGATATTGCAGCACAGTTGACCACCCCTTTAAAGTTGGTTAAAGAGCAGACAGACACATTTGGTAAAGTCTCTAAAAAAATTACATGGATAGTTAAAATTGATAAAGTTCTTGATAAAAAAAGAGTAATTTTATCTGAACCAGCAAGGTTTAATCACTTTTTGCGCTACTCTCCAAGAATTTTATCGTTTAATGGTGTTAAAGGTGTTGGAATTGAAGATTTAACTATAGAGAGCAGTTGGCAAGGCAGCTATAGACACCATAAACCATTTTTAGATAAAGATGGGAAGATAGTTAGAACTGCAAAAGAGCAAGATTATCTATGGGGTGGAATCTGGTTTAGCTATGCCTATGATGGTTGGGTTCGTAACGTAATTTTTAAAGATTTAACACAAGGGGTTATTTTCAGCAAGTGTGGATATATGACAGCAAATAACCTTACATTTCAGGGGATTGACGGTCATGCTGGTGTAACTATTGCCCAAAGTCATGGAATCTTAGTTCAGAATGCAGATTTCTTTGCCCGCTCAGTTCACCCTGTCAGCCTTAAAAACTTTGCATCTGGCAATGTAGTAACAGATTGTAAAACTCACTATGACGGTAGAAACTCTAATAATTCAACTGATGCTGTTATTGATTTTCACGGTCTTTTCCCTTATGAAAACCTATTTGAAAATATGCGTGGATTCTATATTTGCCCAGGAGGAGATACAAGTGTAATGCCACACTCAGGAGTCAGAAACGTATTTTGGAATATTGAAGCTCCTGAAAATATGAGCTGTTATAGTTGTGAGCTTAAAGATGAATTTATGCGAACTTACGAATATGGTAACACATCCTCTAAAACTCCTGCAACCATGTATGAGTATCAACCACAAGGCTTTTTTGTAGGAATAACTCGTAAAGATAATAAGCGGGTTACAATGGGTGGAAATAGTTTGGATAAACAAAATAAATGGATAAAAGTTGAAGGATTAAATAGAGAAGATATTGCGATTCCATCGCTTTATAAGGAGCAAAGGAGATTTCGAGGAAGCAAGTTATGATAATGCCAGAATGGGTTTCTTGGTTGATTATTGCCTTAATAGTTTTATCTTTAGCTTTGATTGGAGTAACTGGATTTAGTCTAATCTTAAAAAATATGGTTGAAAAAAGAACTTCTGCATTAATCCATACCCATGAACAACTTCGTCTTAACTCAGAGGCTCTTTTGAAATCTTCCGAGCTTATTCAGCAAGACGAATCAGATATACAGACTCTTGTTGAGACAATGTTACGCATTACAGGGGAAGTTTTTTTTGACCATATTGTTGTGGAGCTATGCCGATGGCTTGGCTGCAACTGTGCAATTGTAGGAGAAATTATCACTGGAGATAGAGTAAAAGCAATTGCAATGGTAATGAATAGTGAACCAATAAACGACTACTCATATAAACTTAGTGGAACACCCTGTGAAGAGGCAATTAATAAGGGTTATTGTGCATACCCAGAAGGTGTATGTGAGGCGTTTCCTGATGATTTAGATTTAATTAACATGAAAGCTGTCGGCTATGTAGGCGTTCCAATAAAAAATCGTAAAGGTGAGGCAATAGGTATTCTTTGCTGTATCTCTTGCCACAAGCTCAATCTAACAAAACGCACCAATGAGGTAATGAACATAATTGCTGCCAAAATATCTGGTGAGATAGAGAGGCAATATAATGAAAAAGAGAGAGATAACCTACAAAATAGGCTAAAGCAGGCATATAAAATGGAGTCTCTTGGAACTTTAGCAGGAGGTATTGCCCATGATTTTAATAACATCTTGATCCCTATCCTTGGATATACTGAGATGCTTTTAGATACCACTTCAAAGGATAATTCACTATATGATACCTTTTACGAGATACATAAAGCCGCTATTAGAGCTAAAGATTTAGTAAAGCAGATACTTACATTCTCCCGCCAAACTACGACTGATATTGCCCCGATGAAAATTCAGCCAATTGTTAAAGAGGTTCTAAAACTTATCAGAGCAAGCATACCATCAAATATTGAGATAAGACAGGAGATAAAAGAGAATTGCGGTCTTGTAAATACAGAGCCTACACATATTCATCAGATTGTTATGAATCTTGTTACGAATGCTTTTCACGCTATGGAAGATAGAGTAGGAATTTTAACTATAATAGTTGAAGAGGTTGAAATAGTTGAAGAGCCTAAAATTAATAAAACTGAACTTCCCCCCCAAATAAATGAAGATATAAAAATAAGCGGTGTAGAACATAAATTAACCGATTATAAAGATGTTTTTCAATTAATCGACGATAAAGATGCTTTTCAAACTGAGACAACTCCACTACCAGAGGGAGTTTATGTCTCTTTAACTGTTGCAGACACAGGTATTGGCATGACCCAAGAGGTTATGAGTAAAATTTTTGACCCTTTTTTTACAACAAAAGAGGTTGGGAAAGGAACTGGCATTGGGCTTTCTGTGGTTCATGGGATTGTGAAAAGCATGAATGGTGCTATTAAAATTTACAGCAAACCCAATAAAGGCTCTATTGTGCGTGTTTATCTACCCATAGTTCAGAGCTATTTAGAAGAAGATGAAAATACAATTATAAGAGATATTACTCAAAATGGGAATGAGTGTATCCTTCTTGTAGATGATGAGGAGAGCGTTATTGAGACTGAAAATAGTATTTTAGAATATCTTGGATATAATGTTGTTCCAATAGTTGGGAGTATCGAAGCTCTTGAGACTTTCCGTGCCAATCCATATCAATTTGATATTGTGATAACAGACCTATCAATGCCTAAGATGTCTGGAGAGCAGTTGGCAAGAGAGTTTATAAAGATACGTCCTGATATTCCAATAATCATCAGCACAGGTTTTGCAGAAAAAGTTTCTATTAAAATGGTTCAATCAATAGGCATAAAATCTGTTCTAACAAAACCTTTTACTGTTAGGGAAATTTCTTCTGAGCTTCGCAAAGTTCTTGATAACTCTGAACTCCACAAAGATATTGATAATAGTGATGTTGATGAAAAAGATAATTGACCTTTGCAAAACTTGGATTGCCCCTTGATTTTACTGGATATAAATTTAGTTCGCAGAAAATCTAATAAATAGATAACAAGGACAATAAATAGATGACACCTAAAAAAATTGCGATTATTGGATGTGGGCGGGTAGGAACCTCATTGGCTGTCTTCCTATCAAAGGCTGGTTACAATATTGCAGGAGTTGCGAGCAGAACATTCTCATCTGCTCAAAGAACGGTTCAGGCTATCTTATCAATAAAAGGTATAGGTGGAAACAACTCTAAGGAAGATACAAACAATTCTAACAACATAACCTTTTATGAAGATGTAAAGTTGTGCATTTTACCTGCTGAAGCTGCTATTTTAGGAGATATTATATTTATAACTACACCTGATAATCTTATCCAAAATGTATGTTTTGAGATAAGCTCCAACCCTTTAGTTAATATTTCTGAAAAGACTATTTTTCATTGTAGTGGTGCTTTATCTTCATGTGTTTTAGCATCTGCTTCTGATAAGGGTGCAAACACAGGTTCAATTCATCCACTACAGAGTTTTGCACCTTACACTCTGGGGCAGAACTCCCCTTTTGTTGGAATTAACGTATCTGTTGAGGGAAGTGAAAAAGCATTAATTATTGGTAAAGAGTTGGTAGCATCTTTAGGTGCTAACTACTTTACTATCCCAACAAAATCCAAAACCCTTTATCATGCTGCCGCAGTGGTTGCTTCAAATTATCTTGTTACTTTAGAAAATTGTGCTTTAGAACTTCTAAAAGAGGCAAATCTCTCTGAAGATAAAGCATATACAATCCTTGAGCCTCTTATTCAGGGAACTTTAAATAACATAAAGACAAGGGGAACTATTGCAGCTCTTACAGGTCCAGTTGCAAGGGGTGACTCGGCAATTGTGGAAAAACATCTAAAAGATATTGATGAAGTTTTGCCAAATTTTTCAAAACTCTATCGGCTTATGGGAGAGTATACGTTGAAACTTGCCCAAAAACGAGGAGAGCTTGAACAAGGCTCTATTGATAGGCTCTCAGAGGTTTTTAATAAATGATTAAAGTTGAAAATCTAAATAAAATCTACAAATCAGTTCATGCACTAAAAGATATAAACCTTCATGTAAAAAAGGGTGAACTCTTTGCCTATCTTGGTCCTAACGGTGCTGGCAAAAGCACAACTATCAGGATTTTGACAGCTCTTACCAATCCTACATCAGGTACTGTTAGTATAAATGGGTTTGATATAAAAAATAGCGGTTTTGCATTTTTTAAGAGCAACTCTATAAAAAGCCGTCAGCAGTGCGGGCTTGTTCCGCAATCAATTAATTTAGATCAAGAGCTTTCTGTTTATGAAAATTTAACTATTCATGGACTTCTTTTTCGTATGGGAAAGTCTGAACGCAACAAAAAGATTGAAGAGCTTTTAAGTTATGTTGATTTAAGTTCAAGAAAGGAGAGCCTTGTTAAAGAGCTTTCAGGCGGAATGAAACGGCGGCTTATGATTGCAAGAGCTTTGATGCACTCTCCTTCTGTTCTCTTTCTTGATGAACCAACAGTTGGACTTGATGCTGGTATGAGGCGTAAAATCTGGGGATTAATCAAAAAAATTCAGCAGCAAGGAACAACAATATTTCTCACCACACACTATATTGAAGAGGCAGAATTTCTCGCTGATAGAGTAGCTTTCTTGGATACAGGCACAATTTTGGTGGTCGATACTCCTTCAAATCTTATGTCTCGTTTAGGAACTTGGGCTTTAGACAGATTGATAGAAGATAAGATGGAGCCAATCTATTTTAGTAATAGAGAAGAGGCAAATAGCTACATTGCCTCACAAAATGAGAGTTTTACATTGCGTCGTGTAAATCTTGAAGATGCTTTTCTTTCAATGACAGGGAAAAAGGTAAAATGATACACTCGCTGCTTGCAGTATATTATAGAGAGATGCTTATTATGAGGCGGAGATTAACGCGTCTTATACCATCATGGTCAGTTTCGCCCTTACTCTACCTTATTGCATTTGGCTATGCTATGGGAAAGCATGTAGAAATTGATGGTCATTCATACATGGAGTTTCTTATTCCCGGACTTATTGCAATGAACAGCATGACTCAATCATTTGCAATTGCAAGCGAAATCAATATTGCAAGATTTTATTGGCATATATTTGAAGAGATTCAGGCAGCTCCTGTAAGCGATCTCTCTTATGTTGCTGGTGAGGTTTTAGCAGGTATTACAAGAGCAATTCTCTCTACTACTGTAATCTTGATTTTAGGAACAATTTTCGGGGTTAATCTATCTTGCAATTTTATGTTCTGGCTTGGAGTATTATTAAACAGCTTTGTATTCTCTTCACTTGCTGTCGGCCTTGCTATGCTTGTAAAATCTCATGGTGATCAGGTGCTTCTTACAAGTTTTGTAATAACCCCTATGGCTTTTCTTGGTGGGACTTTTTTTCCTTTGGAGAATTTTCCAGTTTGGGGGCAAAACCTTATTCATATTCTTCCAATTACACATGCTGCCAAAGCCATAAGAGCCGCATCTTTAGGCAATACTCCACAGATATCTTCATACGTTGTGATGGCAGCGACAGGTTGTCTGTTTTTTGTTCTATCTGTTATGTGCGTTAAGAAGGCAAAGGATTAAGGAATGGGAATAAAATAACACTATAAATTTATCCCAATTAGTAGGATGCCAGCCGTGCGTCTCTACAGTTTAGATAGGCTCAATTTATAACCGTTCAAAGAATAACTTATCGAAAATCATACCATTTATCAGGTTTATATGAATCTATATCTCCAGTTGCAGAGTCAATGGTTTTAGTTGCAGCTATATTAGTTATAGGTATATAGATTCCATAACCAAGTTTATGGCTATAGCTATCAAAATTATCATACATATATCTCAATTCACCATCTCTCAATTCACTCAATTTCCTATCATTTGAAATGTTTGTTGATAAATCGCTATATCTAAAAGCCATACGCATTAAACGTATATTGTTTCTCAATTTCTCCTCTTTTTCTGCATTATATGCTTTTTCAAATAGATCATATACCTTTGCTTTATCTGCATTCACGGCAAGATATGTTCCAGCTTCATTATATCGCACCTGCCCATCAATAATGCTCTCAACGTATTCAATATATGATTTTATAAAATATCCACCAGCTCCAAATATTTTACAAAATCTATCAAGGTTATCGTTCATGGTTAAAGTTGTCTCATAACTTGTCCGTGCATGGGTATAGAAATTAAAAAGACAGTTCCATATATTAAAGACCTCTATTTGTGTTCCAGAACCTTGATAATATCCGCTATTTTTAAAGTAACTAAATATTGGCTGCATCTCGTCAGCCATCGGCATATATTTCTGTTTGGCATTAAAGTTACCCATAAAGTATTCATAAAAGACAACAGTTGCCCCTAAGTGATGCCATTTTTTTGCGTTAATCTCGTAAGTTGTTCCAATCAATGAAGAGCCATCTTTTTTTCCAATTTTTCTTAAACCTTGATTGCTCCAAGTTGATTCATCAATAATAACAGATGGTTGAAGCTTAACACCTTCGGGACAATTGAATATATCTGAATAGGCAAGCATATCAATTTTGATATTTGGATAGACTTTATTTACTCTTTTAGCCACCTCATTTACAAAATATGTGTAGTTTTCAACCTTACTATATGGTCTGCATAGTTCATCAGCACATTGTATCCCTTTTAAATCATTAGACCAGACGCAGACAACATCGATATATGGGTTTAATGCTAACCACGATTTTACATTATCGGCAAACTGTTTGATTCCACTTTGATTTCTGCTGCAAAAAATCCATGAATCTTTCCAAGGTGTTTTGTTATGCAGCCTTGTTCCATCTTTTTGAAGTCTGTAGTATTCTGGGTGAGTCTGATAATATTTCTCTTTAAAGTAGCTATTGCCATCAGGCGGCAGAAACAGCCTTGAAGATTCGTGGTGTCCAACTGTAAATAGAACCCCTCTTTTTTGAGCCTCTTCAAACATTCCATTATGTTTAAAAGCTGTGTAGATGCTCTCCATTGTAAGAATTCTGTTGTATCTATTTTTTGCAGCCCAATCGATAAATTCAGAATTCAAACCATGATTAGGTGAGATGGTTGTGTTGTAATATTGTAAAATAGCAGTACGATATAGGTTATCTGCCCTATTTTTAAGATATGATATTTCTCCTATTTTTATTGATGGTATTCTTGGAACATACTCACCAATTTCCATATTTGGCAACCCGTAAGAAGCAAAACTGCATCCAAGATATTGTTCGAGAAACTCATAAACAGCATATATTGTTCCTCTTTCATATTCGTAGTGATTTTTACTGCTTCCAGCAAGAATAATTGATTTATTATCAATTGCTTTGTTATTAGTTATTCTATTGTCATCTATTCTTTGATCAAATATTTTATTTTCATCTGCTTTGTTGCTAAAGGAGTTGCAAAAACTTTTTATCATTATCCCTTCGGGTCCGGGTATTAGCTCATCAAATTTTTTTTGAGAAATTAATTTAGCAGATATTAAATTTCTTTCGGGTCCGCCTATTAAGATTGAATTTTCTAAAAATATGGAATTGTTTGATAAAGATTTGTCTGGTTCAGATGGATTTAGTTTGGGACAATGCGTTTTAGGGGAGTTTAATTGAGACGAAGAAGAATTTGATTTAGGTAGAATTGATTTAGATAAGAGTTCTAAATCTATTTTTATGGGAAGAGTCGCGCCGGATATTTTTTTTATATATTTTTGAAGCTCTTTTGCAGCAAAATCTTCTCTTAGTGTTGGCTTTGATGGTGTTACTATCACTGCGTTTGGTTTGCTGTTAATAGTTATATAAACGCTCTCTTTTGCTAAAGAGCTATCTATAAATGCAAAAATTATAAAAACAGTTGCCCAAATAGCAGTGATTTTAAATTCAACCATCTATTTTTGCTGCCCAAAATTTTCCATAGCAGTTAAGCTGCTTATATCTTATTTATTTCTTTAATGTGTATGCTATCATCATCTGGTTTCTATCCTCCATTTGGAGGGCTGCTTCTAATCCTGCACAGTCGAGGTTGCAGTTTATTGCCTCTTTTGTCATTCTTATTCCCATAGGATTTTTTTCTGTCATTGTTTTGGCAAGCCCCATTGCAGTTGTTATCATCTCATCTTTTTCAACAACTCTTGATGCAAAGCCAAGCTCAAGAGCTGTCTTTGAATCCATCCAATTTGCTGTTAAAAGAAATTCATAAGCTCTGCCAGAACCTATAAGTCTTGGCAAAAAATAACTTGAAGCCATATCTGCCCCACCAAGACCAATGTTTAGATATGCCGCACAAAACCTTGCGTCTTTTGCCAAAATTCTTATATCTGAAGCCATTGCCATAGAAAAGCCGATACCAGCCGCCGCCCCGTGAATACAAGATATAATTGGTTGAGGAATTTGACGCATAGCAAGAAACATACGGCTCATTCTTGCTTGTGCTTCGTATGCTTTTATTGGTTTCATTGCAAAAATTTCAGGTCCATAAGTCTCCATATCAAGACCAGCACAAAACCCCTTTGCCTCTCCACCGTCAAGTATAAGAACGGTTGTTTCATCATCATATCTTAATTGGTTCAAAAGTCCTTCAAACTCCTGAACAGTTTTAAAATCAAAGGCATTGTATTTTGTTGGGCGATTTAGAGTTATAAATCCAATTCTTCCATCTTTTTTAAATTTTATGTTGTCCATTTCTGTTTACTCCAAATTTTTACTACGATTAAATAGCTTTTAAACTATTTCTGAAGATTTAGTATATTTTATAAGAGCCTGTTTAAATATTTAGGCTCCAAAAGCAAACACATTAAATAGTAAAATGTTCTGTGCTAACTGACATAGAGATTGGGGCAGAATTTGTCAAAGTGTATGCTAAAGTTTTGATCTTTGGCAGCTCATGGTAAAAGAAATATTTGCAAACCAATATTTTACCCTCGTAAAAAAGCCTGTCTGATTTATTGGCAATATCTGATCTTTTTGTGTTATTAGAAGCAGGGGCTTGATCGCCTGAACTATTTAAACTACCTAAAAGTTTTTGCATTGCTATTAATGATTGCGATAACCATTGCCACGCAATCACAACATATCCAAACATCTCAAGGTAAAGAGTTGCATTGCCAAGATATGCTTCAGCACCTTTTGCAAATGCCATAGCCCCAAGTGATTGAGTTGTCTCTATCAAAATTTTCAAAGATTGATTTAGCTCGTCAGCCATTAAAGCTAAATCAGAATTTTTATAGGATAATGTTTTTTCAATTGTCTTTTGAACTTCACTACAAAATAGCTTTAACGCCTTTCCATCTTGCATTACAACTTTTCTACCAAGCAGATCCATAGCTTGAATTCCTGTTGTTCCTTCGTGTATGGCATGGATACGCATATCTCTAAAGTGTTGTTCAACAGGGAAATCTTCACAATATCCATAACCACCAAAACATTGGATACTCTGGCTTGTAGCAAGAATACCCATTTCAGAAGGAAAGGTTTTTGCAACTGGAGTTAGAAGCTCTAAAAGGAGATGATACTTCTCTTTTTCTTCCATTATATTAAAGTTAGACTTATCTTCTGTTTGCTTTGAAGAGTCCATTTCATTTTTAGAGAGGCTCTTAGCAATATCTTCATAAATACTACATTGCAGTATCAGAGACAAAGAGCCTTCCCAGACAGCTCTTTGAAAAAGAAGCATTCTCTTAACATCAAGATGCTCAATAATTGGAACTGGTTCGTTTTGCTTAATGGGTTTACCGTTTTTATCTAAATCGCCTTTATTGTCAGAATTTTTTTTACCATCAGATATGCGTCTTCCCTGTTTTCTCTGTTTGGTATAATCAAGAGCAGATTCATACGCTGCTGCTGCAATAGAAGTCGCTCCCATTCCAACCTCAAGCCTTGCACCGTTCATCATCTGAAACATATAGGAAAGCCCTTTGTTTGGCTCACCTACAAGCCAACCTCTGCAATCGCCTTTGTCGCCAAAACTTAAAGCTGTGATTGGTGCTCCTCTGTAACCAAGTTTGTGGAAAGTTTGAGTTACAGTAACATCGTTGTTAACCAATTTATCTTTACCTGAATCATCGTTTTCAACTCTGAATTTAGGAACAACAAAAAGAGAGATTCCTTTAACTCCAGCGGGTGCGCCATCAATTCTTGCTAAAAGAAGATGGACAATATTATCAACTCCGTTATGGTCTCCTGCTGAAATAAATATTTTCTCTCCTGAAATAAGAAAAAGTTCCCTATCTATCATAGGCTTTGCAGAGGTTATGAGATCGCCTAAGGAGCTTCCAGCTTCTGGTTCAGTCAAGGCCATTGTTCCTTGCCACTTTCCATCAAGCATTGGTGGTAGAAAGGTATTTTTAAGATATTCAGAGCCATAAGTGAGAATAAGTTTTGCAGCACCAGTAGTTAAACCTGAATATACAGAGCCAGAGTAATTTGCAGCAGCAAAGATAAAATAGACTGCATGAAGAAGAGTGGCTGGCATCTCTTCACCGCCCCATTTTTCTGGAAATGGAGCTGCAATCCAGCCATCTTTGCCAAGTGTCTGCATAATGTTTCTAACTTCTGGGTTTACTGCAACTGTTCCGTTTTTAAGCTCAGGAGGATTACGATCCATTGTCTCAAAAATTGGGTACAAAGCCTTTTTGGAAAACTCTAAAGCTGCATCAAGCACAAGATCAATGGATTTTTTGCTTCTCCCTCCAAAAGGATCACAAGTTGAAGTTTTATGAGACTCCATAAGCTCATGGAGTGTAAATTTTAAGTTTCTCATGTTAATGAATCTGCCAGCCATCTCTTCATCTCCTTGAATTGTGCCTATTTATTAACAGGCGTTATAATTCTAAAATTTACCAAAAACGTTTAATATTTTTGTAATAATCAAATAGCTCATCACAACTTAAAACAGGAATGTTCTCAGCTATACTTTGGGATATAATAAGGCGGTCAAAAGGATCTTTATGGTGAAAAGGAAGCGTTTTGAGAATATCAAGATGTTCTGGAGCTATTTCTAATATTTCAACCGCATTACCTTTAACATGCAATTTATAAAGTTCTTTGAACGTCAGACCTATTTTTAATTTTCCGATGCTTACTTTTATAGCCATTTCCCAAAGGCTTGCTATGCTTAGCAGCCGTATATTCTCTATATTCTCAATTTGTTCTCTTGCATAATCACTTAGGCTTGAATGACCATTTATAAACCATAGAAAAGTATGTGTATCAAGTAAGAATCTCAAGGCATATACTCCTCAAAACCTTCAATAGGGTCATTAAAATCATCTCCAATCTCAACCAACCCCTTTGCACTGCCGAATTTAGGATATGGTTGTGAAAGAGGCACTATCTTAAATGCAGTTCCATCTTCTTTCGCAATAATAACGTCATTGCCAAGAACTACCATTGTAAGCAACTCATCTAACCTTATTTTTGCTTCATTTAATGTTATCTTCTGCATCTTTAAATAATTTTCCTATATTTTTAGGTTTAATTAACTACTTGATAAATTAAACAAAATAGTTTCAATTAACTTAAATTTATTAGAAGTGATGAACCCATCTTAAGTTAAATCTATCACCTTCAGTCCTATTTTCTGCTGACGATTCAAAATAAGCATTAAAAAAGAGATGATCATTTTGAGAAAAGTGGTAGACCATTCCAGGGCCAATCCCCATAACCTGTTCTCTGCTATCTTCTACATCATTACCATTTATTTGAGTATCACTTATCTGTTTTAAATAATAGCCGTTTATACCAATTCGCATTGTCTTTGGAATAACTTCGTAATCAATTGCAAAATTTGCATGAAACGCCTGCCCTGCTTGTGTATCATCAGCACCTAATGATGTATATTTTCTTCCAGGTTCATTATTTTCTCCATTCCAAAGGTAATGAAGACGGGTAGAAGCTGTCATTTTAGGGGTAATAAAGAGAGTTCCTGCCCAATATGGATTAAAAGAGAAAAAGCCGCTTCCAGCATTTAACTCTTTGTCTCTTTCATACTCTCCAGTTGGAAATATCATCTGAAATTCAACTCTGTGCATGAAAACAGGACCATTTTTACCCATAATTGGATCCCATTGAAGATATGGTCCAATTAAAATATCACCCATTCCGCCACCACTATCTTGTGGAAAGGCAGGATTATTATTTGTGTAATCCATATCAAGCATGACCACCGGCACAATCACATCAAGCCCCCATTTTCCGCCAGCAAAAAGTTCTTTATCTGACTGATAGAGAAATTGGGTAAGACCAATCCAAGCATTTAAAGAGGGGGCTACGGCTGGAGGAAGAGCTTTATCTCCATTCTGATTTTTAAGTTCTTCCGCAGTATAACTTTGGATATATTGAGAAAAATAGATTCCAGGTCCTGCTGGCGGCCCTCCATCAAGAAAACTTGTGAATCCAAGATTTACTGCTGGCAGATCATAGGCATAAAGCGATGTTGCTGGTATTAATGATGTTATTGGAATCAATAGTTGTGAAAAAATAGTAGCTACTATTGAAAACAAAAAGACAACTGACATTGTAGAACGTTTCATTGTAAAATCTCCTTTGTAAAAGTTAAAAATCATTATCTTACCTTGACAAAAAAACTGAAAACTGACAATCTTTGCTTCTATCAAAAGAAACAATGATTGTCATGTTATTTTTTACATATTTAGAAAGAGCAAAATTTACACAAAACACAAACTTATGAATCAAAAAGGAGATTATTGTGACAATAAAAATATTCTTAAATGAAGATGAGATTCCAAGACAGTGGTATAACATTGCAGCAGACCTTCCAGGAACTATGAATCCACCACTTGGACCAGATGGGAAACCAATATCGCCCGATATGCTTGCTCCCGTCTTTCCCATGAACCTAATTGAGCAGGAGGTAAGTCAAGAGCGTTGGATTGACATTCCAGAGGGAATTCTTGACCTTTTATATCGCTGGAGACCATCTCCATTAAGGCGTGCGATATATCTTGAACAATATCTTCAAACACCTGCAAAAATCTTTTTTAAAGATGAGAGCGTCTCACCTGCTGGAAGCCACAAACCAAATACTGCCGTTGCCCAGGCATGGTATAATAAAGAGTTTGGAATTAAAAAACTTACAACTGAAACTGGTGCAGGTCAATGGGGTTGTGCACTATCTTATGCCTGCCGTCTTCTCAACATGGAGTGTAAGGTTTTTATGGTAAGAATAAGTTTTGACCAGAAACCTTTTAGAAAAACTATGATGGAGACTTGGGGCGGAACTTGCATTGCAAGTCCTTCAAACCAAACTGCCGCTGGTCGTGATATTCTTGCTAAATATCCAGATACACCCGGAAGCCTTGGAATTGCAATCAGCGAAGCAGTTGAAGCAGCCGTAACTGACCCAACAGGTCAGACGCGTTACGCTTTAGGAAGTGTATTAAACCATGTTATGCTGCACCAAACAATCATTGGCCTTGAAGCAAAAAAACAGCTTGCAAAAGCTGGTATCAAGAAAGTTGATACGGTTATCGGCTGTGCAGGTGGTGGAAGTAACTTTGCTGGTATTGCGTTTCCATTTGCACTTGATAAGATAAATGGAGCTGATATTGAGATTATTCCAGTAGAACCAGCATCATGCCCAACCCTTACCCGCGGCCCTTATGTTTATGATCATGGCGATGTGGCAAAAATGACACCGATGCTGCCTATGCATTCATTAGGTCATGATTTTATTCCAGCTCCAATACATGCTGGCGGATTGAGGTATCATGGAATGGCTCCTCTTGTTTCTCATGCTGTTGCCCACGGCTTAATGTCTCCAATGGCACTAAAACAGCTTGAATGCTATGAAGCTGCAATGATATTTGCTAAAACCGAAGGCATGATTGTTGCACCTGAAACCAGTCATGCAGTTGCAGCAACTATTAAAAAGGCATTGCAGGCAAAAGAAGAGGGCAAAGAGAGGGTAATACTTTTTAATCTTAGCGGTCATGGTTTGATGGATCTAAATGGTTACAGCAAATATATGGCAGGAGAGCTTCAAAATGCAGAGCTTTCCCAAAAAGAGCTTGATGAAACCTTAGAAAGAAGCGTAAAAGGAAATCCTATTCCCTCTTTATAAACTTGTTTGACCTTTATGCTACAATTTAATTTTTTGTTATGCTAACTATATAGTTGGCATTATATAAATTGTTAAACAAGATAAAGAATAAGGAGAATAAAAAGCAAAATGGCAGAACTTAAAGGAAGTGAGACAGAAAAAAATATACTAAAAGCATTTGCAGGTGAATCTCAGGCAAGAAATCGCTACAGCTATTTTGCAAGCAAAGCAAAGAATGAAGGCTTTGTACAGATGGCTGATATTTTTGAAGAGACCGCAAATCAAGAGAAAGAACATGCAAAAAGGCTTTTTAAATTTCTTGAAACAGGAAGAGAAATTGAGATAACAGCATCATTTCCTGCTGGAACAATTGGGGCAACTAAAGACAATTTAACCGCATCTGCTGCTGGAGAACACCATGAGCATACTGTAATGTATCCTGCATTTGCAGCAAAGGCTCGTGAAGAGGGTTTTGATAAAATTGCAGATGTCTTTATGGCAATTGCGGTTGCAGAAAAACAGCATGAAAAAAGATTTTTGGATCTAAAAGCCAATATTGAAAATGGCAAAGTGTTCAAACGCACACCTGCTGTTAAGTGGAGATGCAGAAATTGCGGTTATGTACATCAAGGTGAAGATGCTCCAGATGAGTGTCCAGCATGTGCTCATGCTCAGGCGCATTTTGAGCTTCTTGGAGAGAATTACTAAATATTTTTTTCTCTATTTTAAGCCTATCGGTTAGGACAAGCATAATCATAAACTCAAACAATAAAGATAAAGGAGATACTTTAAATGGCAGAAAAATATGGAATTTATAAATGTGAAAAATGTGGAAATATTGCAGAAGTTCTTCACGCAGCTAAACCACCAATGAGCTGCTGTAATCAACCTATGACTATTTTGACTGAAAACACCGTTGATGCTTCAAAAGAAAAGCATGTTCCAGTTATTGAAAAAATTGAAGGTGGATACCTTGTAAAAGTTGGAAGTGTTGCCCATCCAATGGAAGAGAAACACCTTATTGAGTGGATTGAGCTTAATGCTGATGGTATGGTTTACAGAAAATTCCTAAAACCTGGTGATGCCCCAGAAGCAAAATTCCTAACTGATGCCCAAAATGTTACTGCAAGAGAGTTCTGCAATCTTCATGGATTTTGGAAAGCATAACTAAAGCTTAGTTAAAAAAATAAAATATAAGTTAAAGCAGTGTATAGCCATTGATAGTAGGAATACACTGCTTTTTTATTATGTCCTAAAATGTAATAATTTCAAACCCATTTTTTATATACTCTGACATGCTGACATGACCAGACATATCATCTAAAAGCTTTAGTCTCTGGCTTACAGCATCATCAAGAGTGCCAAGTTTTTGAGCGCAAGCTTTACAGACGCCATCGACAATATTTGCGTCTAAAGCCTTCTTCCATAATCCGTTCAAGATATTTTCAGGTTTTATAAGTTCAGGCACAAGTTTAACAGATGCACCTTCAAGAATAACTTTAACCTCATCACCTTTTGAGTGCATATCAAGTCCATTCAAAAGAACATGAATAAAGCACATAGGATCGCCATTAAATACAAACAAAGCGTTTTTTGACATAGTTATTACTCTCCAATAATCTTTTGCCCTATTTTACGCCCCATCTCAAAGCACTTTTCAAGAGCTGCTTTATCAGGCACATACTGAATCTTTAAACCATCATCAACTATCTCCATACCCATTGCCTGAAACTCCTGATTCAATATTTTAACTGCTTCCCCACTCCAGCCATAAGAGCCAAATGCGGCAGCCATTCTGTTTTTAGGTTTTAAACCTTTTATATATGTCATAACATCGGCAATTACGGGAAAAATCCCATTGTTTAGGGTTGGAGATCCAACAATCAATGCCTTTGCATCTAAAACTTCAGTCATAATATCACTTCTGTGGCATTTGCGTGTGTTCATAAGTCTAACACTTACTCCAAGAGACTCTACACCTTTTGCAATCTCTCTTGCCATTTTTGCTGTGCTATTCCACATTGTGTCAAAGATAACAACAGCCTTTTTACTTAACTCTTGGCGACTCCATTTATCATAAGCACTAATAATTTTAGATGGATTATCTCTCCATATTACGCCGTGATCTGGGCATATCATCTTTATTTCAAGACCTGATTCAGTAACGCTTTTTAGAAGCTCTTGAACTCTTGAAGAGTAGTTAAGTAAAATATTCCCATAATATTTTGCAGCGTGAGACATAATTTGCTCACCTATCTCATCATCAAATAAGCAATCACCAGCATAGTGCTGACCAAAAGCATCGCTTGAAAAGAGGATTTTCTCATCTTTTAAGTATGTGAACATGCTGTCAGGCCAGTGAAGCATTTTTGTCTCAATAAACGATAGAGTTCTTTTTCCAATGTTAAGTTCTCCCCCATTTTCAACACTTTTAAGGTTCAAAGGGCGTGAAAAATGGCTTTTGAGGTTTTTCTCTCCCATTTTGGAACATAAGACAGTTTTGTCTTGTCCAATTCTGTGCATCACAGTTGGGAGAGCCCCTGAGTGATCCATCTCTGTGTGGTTGCTTATCACTATATCAATTTTTGATGGATCTATGATTTTGCTAATATTATCAAGAAGTTCGTCAGCAAACTCTTTCTTAACTGTGTCTATAAGAACATTTTTTTCATCCAATATTAAGAAGGCATTGTAAGATGTTCCTTCATAGGTTGAATATCCATGGAAATCACGAATATCCCAATCACGGCATCCAACTGAATAGATGCCATCTGCAATTTGAACTGGTTTAAACATTATAAATTCTCCTAATACTTAAAAAATTTTACAATTAAAAAATATCTATAAAGCTATTTTAACTTCTTAGATCTAAACTAACAGTTAAAATCATCTTTCATAGAATATGCCAATTTTTTTCAAATATTTATTATGGCATATTTCTTGATATTCTGTTAAGAATTTAAAGCGTTTCAATATAATGTATTTTAGTTGTATTGGCTTATCAAATTTTACACACACTATGTTTAATTCTTTTCATGAGTCAATTATTTAAAATTAGCAACTATCTAAAAATTATTTTTAAGGAGAAATCAAATGAAAATCAACATTGACAAAAATCTTGTAGAATTCACCCCTGAAACAGCCGATGAAAGAATGAAATTAGAAGCACTTTGGAGAACAGTTGTTGATTGTGTAAGATTTAATAAAAAACTTGTTCCAGTAGGACAATATGTTCCGGCAAAAGACACATTTGCAAGATTTGCGATTGAAGGGCTTGAGCCAGCTTCTACTGGTTCAAAAGAGGTATATCCAGAAGTATATGCAGATTCTGATTGCAGATGCTACTGTCAGACCTGTAATAAATATGTCGAATTAAAAAAAGGTGATAGAATTCCACCTTGCTGCGGAAAACTTATGGAAGTTCTTGATTAATCTCTTTGGATTGATCTTTATTGATTGTTCTTTGATTGACTGAATTAATGAATAAAACTTAGAATCAGATGTGTCTCATTTCTCTACTCTATGAGACACATTTAATAACTTTAATTTCTATAACTTTGATATTTTTAGAACTGAACTACTTAGAGGAGAAAGAACTATGACAAGCTGGATTTGTGATAAATGTGGCTATAAACTTAACGCAGATACGCCACCAGAAGAGTGTCCATCATGCAAAAACAAGTGTTCTTTTGTTGATAATTCATGTTACACACCAGATTGCACAGGCAAGGGAAACGATCCGAGAATTGGAAACAAATAAAATATCTATTCTCTCAAACTAAGATCGTAGGGACAACTTAAACATCGCCCCTACGATTTAAAGCAGCTCTCCAGCTTTACCAATAAAATAATTTAGCTATACTATTATCAATAATATATTGTAGGATCAGCTATATTAGCCTC
>JADFXA010000300.1 GCA_015233755.1 Desulfamplus sp.
GAACCAAACAGAGCATCTCTCATCAAATGGCAGGTTTGCCATTATATCACCGCTTTTAATATCTGCGCTACCATTTTGCACCTCTGCTGGTTCAATCCATACTATTGGTAACTCTTTTGTGTGGGCTTCCAAAATAATTACAGCACACACAATGCCGTCAAAGTCTGGTCTCGTAACTATTCTCATATTTTATTTCTTCTTTTATTTATCGAGTTTACTATCTTGCCGTTTGTAGTATTCCATCAAGGCTTTTGCTCCAATCCATCTGTAAGGTTCTGGAAGAATAAAGTCTTGAATCCCTGAGCTATAGCTATAATATGGCATAGCTTCCCATCCGTGAGTTTTACCACTGTAAACAGAAGCAATCACGTCACCAAACATAAAAGCCATATTCACGCCCTGTCCATTATATGCCAAACCATAATAGATATTGTTGTGTTTGCCTGTTACCCCCACCTTTGGAATTTCATCAGATGTCATTCCTAATAACCCGTCCCATATATATTCAAGTTTGATTCCTTTTAAACTTGGATATATCTTTACAAGCTCATTTATGATCATTTCATATATTTTTTGAGTATCACCTTTGTATTGCAAATCACCTCTAAAATAGTAATCAGCATCTCCGCCGCCAATTACTATGCGATTGTCATCACGCAACACCAAATGAAAGAGATAATTTTTAGAATCATAAAACGGCAGACGGCTCTCCCATGCGATGCTTTCCAATTGTTCTTCGGTAAGAGGCTCTGTTACCGCAGTTTGAGCATGAACTGGTATCACACTGTATTTAAAATAACCTAATTTTGATGTAAAAGCATTGGTGGCAAGAACGATATTCTTGGCTTTGACTTCATTGTTTTCATCGCCTACTTTCAATACAATAATTTCACC
This sequence comes from Desulfamplus sp., assembly GCA_015233755.1. Taxonomy (GTDB): domain Bacteria; phylum Desulfobacterota; class Desulfobacteria; order Desulfobacterales; family Desulfobacteraceae; genus Desulfamplus. The sequence goes on from JADFXA010000300.1 coordinate 895, forward strand.
CTCTGAAATGTGATTTACTTTGCTGTTTTCATAAATCACAGCCCCTTCTTTTTCAGCCATAATTTTTAGGGCATTGATTAATTTTATGGCATGAACACTGCCACCATTAGGATCGTAAACTGAAGCTGCGTAATATTCAGTTCCAAGCATTTCTTCAGTTTTATCAGCATTCCAGAACTCAAGGGGTATGCCAAGATCATTTGCTTCCTTTACATATTCCTTGTAGTAAGAAATATCTTCCTCATCAATGATAGTATGAACAAAACCGTCCAATCTCAAATCGCATTCAATGCCACTCTCTTCACACACTTTTTTTATAGCCTTCATATTGCGTGAAGTTAAGTCGTAAGTGGCTTTGTGAATACTATCTTTATATGCAATTTCAAAAGATTCTGTCGGAGGTTGTGGCAATACCATACCTCCATGTCGTCCCGAAGCCCCGCTGCCAACTTGTTTGGCTTCCAAAACCACAACTCTAAGAGAAGAATTATATTTCTTTAAATGATATGCAGCCGAAAGCCCAGTATAACCACCACCGATAATAGCAACATCTGCCTCAATATTTTTGTTCAATGGAGCATTAGCAGGTTTCATCTCTTTTGCCCAAAAGCTGTTGTTTTTTTCAAAAACAGCTTTTTTGTCGCCTATAAGCCAAAATAAAATCGACGATGTGATAACAATAACTACAAAAACTAACATTACTGTTATCATCGATTTTCTTTTTTTTATAAGGTTCATTCTGTTCATTGCCTTTGGTGGTTTGGCTATATTAGTTTACGGACAGATATAGAGAAAATGATCAGATAACCTTACTTCTCTTTCTATACAAAAGTACCACTTGATCCAACATAAGAGATATAAAAAAGACGCTACCTGCTACCATTATAATGGCTGCTCCTGATGTAACATCAAAGACGTATGAAATCCAAAGCCCACAGACTGTAAATAGCATTCCTGCAAAGCTTGACCAGATCATCATGCTTCCAAGTGAACGAGCATAGCGTTCTACAATAAATGGGGGTATTGTTAAAAGTGCAATTATTAAAATCAATCCAACAACTTGAATAACTACAACCACCGTTATTGCAAGTAGTGAAATAAGAGCTATATATATAACTTTAACAGGAACTCCACGAATTTTAGCAAACTCCTCATCATAGGACATTGCTAAAATATCTTTGTAATAAAATAAGCTCAACCCTGTAATTATGATTGCCATTGCCAACATCATAAAGAGATCAGATTTAGGGACAGTAAGAATACTTCCAAATAGATAACTCATAAGATCTACGTTATATCCAGGGGTTAGATCTATCAATATAATACCCAAAGCCATACCAACCGCCCATATAACACCGATAATTGTATCAGCTCTGTGTTTTGCCTTCATAGTAACAACCGCCATTAATATAGAGACAACAAGTGAGAAACCTAAAGTTGATGGAAGATAAGGCAATCCAAAATAGAACCCTAAACCAATTCCACCGTAAGCTGCATGAGCAATTCCGCCAGAAAGAAAAACAATACGGTTCACAACCACAAGAGTTCCCATAATTCCACATATAATACTTGCCAACAACCCTGCCATAAGGGCATTTCTCATAAATTCAAACTGTAATATCTCCATTACAAAAACACTCCTGATAAGATGTAAAAGGCGATTTTTTGTCATCACCTATAGATTCAGAGGATTTGATAATAGCAAGCTCCAACTCTGTAGAACTTAAATGTTTATTAAAATTTTTATGATAATGAAGCTGTCTATTCATACAGATTACAGATTTAACAAAATTTGAGACCACAAAAAGGTTATGGCTCACAACAAGAATAGTAATATCGCGATTTAACTCTTCTAACATTTTGAAAAAATCTGTTTGCCCTTTGTTATCAATGCTTGAGGTTGGTTCATCTAAAAGAAGTATTTTAGGCTGAGTAACCAATGCCCTTGCAATAAAAACCCTTTGACGCTGTCCTCCTGAAAGATTTCCTATCTTTCTATCTGCATATTCTGCCATGCCCATTGTTTCAAGTGCTGCCATTGCCTCATGTCGATCTTTAAGGGTAGTATCTTTTCTAAATGTAAAGCCTATTTTTCGTTTTTTATTGT
>JADFXA010000301.1 GCA_015233755.1 Desulfamplus sp.
TGGGCTAAATAATCTGGCCTATCAACAATAGTTATTTTATATTCTTTAACTTTATCAACAATTTCTTGACTGTCCGTGGACACATATATCTTTTTTATATTTTTTGTTTTACCGTTCTTATGGTTCCTTTCTAATCAATTTGAGTTAAAAACTCCAGAGCTTAATGTAAATATACCATCTAAATATCTTCCAAGAACTTATGATATGAATTTAGAGATTAAGGAAAAAGGAACTGGATTGAAAAAGGTACTTATTGTAATCTCTCAGAACAGTAAAGAAAAGATATTATTAGATAAAACATATCCTCGTGTCTCGTATAGTGGTTTGTTTTTTGGCTCTGGTCTTTATAATGATAAGTTAAGAGTTTTTGTTGAATCAGCAAAATATGGTATGGGAGACGGTGAAGCTATACTTAAAATAAGCGTTTCCGACTACTCTTGGTGGAGGTGGAATAATGGAAATATATTTTCTATAGAGCAAAAACTCATTATAGATACCAAACCTCCAGATATTGAAGTGTTAAGTAAAACTCATAATGTCAATAGAGGTGGGGTTGGTCTTGTTATATATAAGCTAAAAAATAATGAAGATGGAATCGAAAGTGGTATACAAGTTGGAGATATTTTTTACAAAGGCTACTTAGGAATGTTTGAACAGAAAAATATATATGCATCTTTTTTTGCTTTAACACATCTTCAAGGTGCTGGAACAGATATTTATGTAAAGGCTTCCGATGTTGCTGGTAATATGGTAAAAAAAAGTTTTTACCACTATATAAAAGAGAAAAAATTTAGGAGTGATACTCTTGAAATATCTGACTCTTTTTTGCAAAATATCATGCCGCAATTTAATTTAGGAGAGGTTGAAGCTACTTTTGACGCTACACCTAACCCTTTGTTGAGTAAATTTATCTATATAAATCAAAAGCTAAGACCCATGAATATTGAGCAAATTTTAAAGCCAGTAGCAGATACTGAGAATAAAATGATGTGGTCTGGTCCATTTTTACGTCTTCCATCTTCTGCACCAAGAGCACAATTTGCTGATCATAGGACATACAAGTATAACGGCAAGCAGATTGATCAGCAGTACCACATGGGAGTTGATTTGGCCTCTCTTTCACGCTCAGATATACCAGCTGCTAACTCTGGTAAAGTTATCGGAGTTGATGATATTGGGATCTTTGGCAAATGTGTATTAATAGATCATGGCTTTGGAATCTGTTCCTCCTATGCCCATTTAAGCAATATCTCTGTGAAGTTGGGCGATATAGTTAAAAAAGGAGATATTATTGGACAGACAGGCCTAACAGGTTTGGCAGCTGGTGATCATCTCCATTTTGCAATGTCTGTTGATAAAACATTTGTAAATCCTGTGGAGTGGTGGGATCCATTATGGATTAAGAATAATATTGATTTGAAAATAGCTGAAATTAAACAGGAAATTGGTAAAAAATAATGTTATGTATTTAACTAATAAATGGTAGCACATATTTAATATGGAATAATAAATATAATATGACAAAATTTAAAGTAAATAAAACTTATGCTCAAATAAATGAAAAGATTAGAACTGGAAAGGCTGTAGTTGTAACTGCTGAAGAGATTATTGATATTGTAAAGGAAAATGGTGCAGTAGAGGCAGCTCAAAATGTTGATGTTGTTACTACAGGTACGTTTGCCCCCATGTGTTCTTCAGGTGCATTTATAAATATCGGACAATCTAAGCCGCTTGTTAGAACCACAAAAACGTGGTTTAACAATGTTCCTGCATATTCTGGTGTCGCTGCTGTAGATTGTTTTATTGGTGCCACGCAGACAAGTGATGATGATCCTTTAAACAGAATCTATCCCGGAGAGTTCAATTACGGTGGAGGCCATGTCATACATGATTTAGTTGCTGGAAAGAAAATTGAACTGAGGGCAGAAAGTTATGGAACAGATTGCTATCCCAATCGACGAATTGAGAGAATAGTAACTCTAAATGATCTCCCATACGCAACAATGTGCAACCCTCGAAACGCATATCAAAATTATAATTGTGCAATAAATAGATCAGATAAGATCAAATATACTTACATGGGAACACTTAAACCGCAGATGGGTAATGCAAATTACTCAACTTCTGGAGCTTTAAGCCCTTTGTTAAACGATCCATACTTAAAAACTATTGGTCTTGGGACAAGAATTTTTCTTGGAGGTGCACAAGGATATGTAACTTGGTCTGGAACCCAACATAAGCGGGATGTTCAGAGAGGACTAAATGGAGTGCCTTTAACACCAGCTGCAACTTTATTTGTTATGGGAAACTTAAAAGAGATGTCTCCAGAGTGGCTTGTCGGGCAAAGTTTTAGAGGATATGGAACTTCTCTATCTGTTGGACTTGGAATACCTATTCCTATTTTAAATGAGGAGATAGTAACTTATACGTCTGTATCTGATGAGGATATTTTTACTCAAGTTATTGACTATGGTTATGATTACCCAAATGCAGCATCAAAAAGCTATGGACAGGTAAGTTATGCAGAGCTCAAAAGTGGTTCAATTATGATACAAGGAAAAGAGATTCCTACTGTTCCGTTATCCAGTATGGTTAAAGCAAGAAAAATTGCGGCGTTGCTAAAAGAGTCAATTAAAAATGGGAATTTTATTCTCGGAGAACCTCAGCATTTTTTTTAAATCTTATAAGGAATTGACATGACATCTAATGATACAACATATTCAGAAGCAAATAAACCAACAAACCCCAATGTAGATAAAGTTGATACTACTAAAAGTAGTAAGGCTGAAAAATCCAACAAAACTGAAAAGATAAAACATCCTAAGGTTGAAAGTAATAAAAGTGTAATTAGGGAGAATATAGAGGCAATAATTATTGCCGTTATTCTCGCACTGTTTATTAGAACATTTGTTGTACAGGCATTTAAGATTCCATCAGGTTCAATGTTGGATACGCTTCTGATAGGTGATCATATTTTGGTTAATAA
>JADFXA010000302.1 GCA_015233755.1 Desulfamplus sp.
TCACTATTCTGACCACCAGTAGTTGAAAATATAAAATATGGAGTATCCCCTGTTTATCCGAGAATGTGGATAAACAGGGTCAAAAGTTTATATGATCCTTATGAAATAAGGTTAATAGGTAAGATTGAAGCCTTTAAGTCATTCAAAAGATCGCTGGCTTATTTTTTTAATGAAAAAAAATTATATAGAAGTCCTACTCTCTCTCTAATTTGGCAAATTATTGACCGTAAATTTGACAGGAAAATCGCATCAGCAAATATTGAAATGCGAGGAGTGCTTGATCATGCAGTCAGTTTTGCTGCAACTGGTCCTGAATATAAATGGGATAGTGAAGAAAAACTATACTCTGATCTTTCAAAAATCTGGTTTAACAGTTCTGTAATGATGAACAATATCTGTAGAGCAAAAGGTATTGAGTATTATCATATTCTTCAGCCAAACCAATATGTTCCAAATTCAAAAATATTATCATCAAATGAAATTAAAAATGCCTACGATTCAAATCATCCATACAGAGACCCTGTGCTAAAGGGCTATAGTTTCCTCCGTGATAACGGTAAGTTGCTCAATAGGCAGAATATCCATTTTATTGATCTTACAGATATTTTTAAAGAAAATAATGAGACTTTTTATAAAGATAGCTGCTGTCATCTAAACACAAGCGGATACCGTATAGTTGTTGAAAAGATATTAGAATACATAAACAAAGAGAGTAAGTGTTCTCAAAAGTAAATATTATTTTTGAGAACTTCCAAGCTCTTCTAACCATTTAAAAATACTATTAGCAAACATTTGATGTGCTTTTGGGGTAGGGTGTCCATCATCTTTTATCATCATATCTGTAATTTGTAACTTAGTAAAAGATTCATTCATCAGAGGAATTAGTGATAAAAAAGGTATATTCTTAGATTTGCTCCAATATTCAACTTTATGATTAAAAGTATTAGTATGAGTTAAATAACTCTTATCCTGCCCTGGAATTATTCCACCAAGAGATAGATAAACAATAAAAATTGGTATTTTTCTTTCAGTTAATGTATTTGTTATGTAATCAAGGTACTTTTGGCTCATCTCCCACTGTTTATCAAATAGTGATGGGGAAACAAGCCATTTAGCTATTTTTTCTACATTAATCTGTTCTTGGTTTTTTACAATTATATCTCTATTCTCAATAATTATCTGTTCAATTTCACTTTTTTCTATTTGATGATATACCCTGTTTATAAGGGTAAAAAATCTTGATTGGCTAAATAGATTCCAGAATTTATTAGGTTTTTGATATAGCTGGCTTGGATTATCCAAAATAGGTTTTGTAAAGTAACTTTTTTCCTGCTCCCTATCATCATAAAGATCATTCTCAAATATCACAATAAAAGCTGCGTCTGGCTCCGTTGCAATATATCTATTAATATTGGCGGCAAAATAAGATGGTGAAGCTCCTTGAACCCCAAGATTTATAACTTCCCAATTAAAAGGCTTTGCTTTTTCTCCTAACTTAAATGCGAAAGTATCTCTAAACTCGCACCCATGACCTTCAACTATTGAATCACCAATTATTATAGCTCTCTTCATATCTTTTGATTTTGGCTGAATCTCAGGCCCTCTAAAACCCGATGAATTAATACTGTAATCAACGGCATAATAAGAGCGAGATTGTAGATAGTGAGCATTAGGTATGTGAGAGTGCATGAACGGACGCATTCCCATTAAGTATGGATTTGGAGAGTATGGGTCTATTTTGCTATAAGGAGGTATGGGGGGCAAGGTATTTTCTTTCACAAAATACCTTGCCATTATTTCACCAGTGATAAAAATAGAGGTAAATGTAATTGCCAATAAGATAAAATAGAGTTCTCTTTGTGATATTTTCTTTTTATTTAGAATTTCTTTTGGTGTCATTTTTTATTAAATATCTTTATAAATTATATGGCTCAAAAACTCCTGGGTTTATAATAATGATGCTCCACTGAAATATGAACCGCAAGAATTTTAATCAAGCTCAAATTTGTCTCTCCATGAATCATTATCATTAAATTGAGGTTGATCTTTCTTAAAAAAGAGAACATTTTCAATAACAAGAATATCCATCTCTGTTCTCATAAAACAACGATAAGCATCTTCAGGGGTGCAGACAATTGGCTCTCCTCTTACGTTAAAACTTGTATTCACAACAACTCCAATACCTGTGAGTCGCTTGAACTCTGTTATCAACTCCCAATATTTTGGATTAGTCTCTTTATGTACAGTTTGAATACGTGCAGAGTAGTCAACATGTGTTATTGCTGGAATAGTAGATCGAACGTGGTATAATCTCTCGTAGAGTGGCAGTTCTGAGTACCTTTCTGGCTCTTTAGTTCTTAAAGATAGTTTTACAGGTGCAACCATAAGCATGTATGGAGATGAAATTTTAATGTCAAAATAGTCACCAGCATCTTCAGCAAGAACTGACGGAGCAAATGGGCGGAAACCCTCTCTATATTTTATTTTAAGATTCAGCCGTTTCTGAGTCTGAGGATTTCGAGGGTCAGCAACAATACTTCTATTGCCAAGTGCCCTTGGTCCCCACTCCATTCTTCCTTGAAACCACCCAATCACATTCTCTTCCGCAATATATTTGGCAATGTCTGCACAAAGCAAACTAAAGTTGTCATAAACTTGTGATACCGCACCGTAAGTATATTTTAGGTTTACTGCATCTTTAGTTGTAAACTTTGGTCCAAGATATGAACCACTCATCTTATCATTTTGATTATTCTCACCACTGTTTTTTTCATTAGAATCCACAACTCTTGGTGAGTCATACCAAATATAATAAGCAGAGAGAGCTGCTCCAACCGCACCTCCAGCATCTCCTGCTGCTGGCTGTATCCAGATATTATCAAAAAGTTCTGAGTGTAAAATTTTTCCATTTGCAACACAGTTTAAAGCCACACCTCCGGCCATAACAAGATTACTTGAACCAGTAAGTCTCTTTGATGTTTTTG
>JADFXA010000303.1 GCA_015233755.1 Desulfamplus sp.
GGTCAATAATTGATTTAATCGGATTTTTTTTAGGTTTATATATTTCTGCCCATATTGTCAACATAGGTTCATTTGTAAAATCAAAATCTTTTGCGCGCTCATCAGAATAGGCAACCCCTGCGAGCAAATCAATTTCTCCACTATTTAAACGGTTGAGGCACTGGTTAAAATCCCCTTGTATATAGGTTACAACCCACTTTTGCTGGATTGCAATATCGTTAATGATGTCGATGAAAAATCCCTTAGCCTTTCCATCTGTATCAACAAACACCAGCGGTTGAAAATCATATACGCCAACCTTCAGCTCATGTGTATCCTCAGAGGATGCAGAATCGGGCTTTATTAGCACAAATATAAACAGAAGCATAAATCCAAGTTTGCAATATAACAGTTGCAAGTTTTTCCTGAATGTTTTGTCTATCATCGATACTCCACCATAAAAAAATATTGACTATATAACCTTATAGAATAATTTTTATCAAAATTATGTAAATGTTTAATTGACCGTAAATATCAAGAGTTCATAGCTTGCTCTACAGCACTTTTTAACTCACTCATTGAGTATGGTTTGTGCAAAAATGCCTGTGGTTTTTCTTTATCAATCCGAGACATAGCAAAGGCTTCATCATATCCACTTGCTAAAATTGCAGGAATATCGGGTTTAATTTTTCTGATCTCTGTTAATGTTTTCCATCCATCTAACTCTGGCATAGCAAGGTCCGTAATTAAACAATTTACAGACTCTCTATGCTGCTTGAACAATTTTATAGCTTCAACGCCATTTTCAGCCGATATGACTTCACACCCCATCTTTTTCAGCATGATTATTGTCATATTACGAAGCATTGCATGGTCTTCAACCAGCAATATAGTAGAACACTCATTTATTTGTTGAGATTGAGAGATTTGTTTTGATTGTGGAACAAAATTATCCTCAGATAGAGGAAGAAATATTGCAAACGTACTTCCATGACCTACTTTACTTCTCACACCAATCATGCCGCCCCATGATTTAACTATCCCTATTACGACAGCTAAACCTAAACCTCTTCCTGTAAAATTGGTAGTAAAAAAGGGGTCAAATATTCTGTCAATATCTTCTGGAGGAATTCCACAGCCAGTATCTTCAACTTCAATACAAACATAGCTATCTGAAGAAGGTTTATAACCAACTGGTAAAATATGGAATCCAGCAATATCGGATGCCAGCACTGTTTTTGTAATTAATTTAACCTTACCTTTATTTTTACCAATGCTCTCAAAGGCATTATCAATAAGATGTTTAAGAACCTTCAACATTTGATTTTCATTTAAACGGACTGGCAGCTCTATATCCATAAATTCTGCTTCTATAGAGATTCCATCGCGGGCTGATGATTGAAAATTGAGCAGATGATTTCGACAAAATTTTGAAATATCAATCGATTCAGTTTTAACAACACTCTGTCCAAGATATGTCAGCATTGAGCTGCTTACATCAGAACATTTATGTGCAGCTTTTATTGCGTGGGTAAGATTTTTGCGTATCAAAGAGTCATCAGAAATCTCTTCTAAAGCCAGCTCTAAATTACCAATCACAACAGCAAGATAGTTATTAAATAAATGTGCAATTCCTCCTGCCATCTGACCAAGACTCTTAGATTTATGAAGTCGAAGATTTATAGCTTCAAGCTCTCTTTGTTTTTTTTCTGCCCGTTTATTTTCGGTTATATCCCTAAATTCAACTACCCTGACATTTTTACCCTTGTAAGGAATATTGCGAGCTTCCAAACGCATTGGAAATTCTTCTCCGTTTTTACGTACACCAAATGCTTCATAAGGCTTTTCGTAACCAGATAAAATATTGTTTGTTACAGCATCTCTTGATTTTTCTGCAATTAAAAACAAACCATTCATTCCAATCAACTCGTTTATAGAATAGCCTGTCATTTCTGATAATCCATTATTACATTCTAAAATAATACCCTTATCGTGAATGGCTATGCCACCAAAAGATGCGTTATGAAGAGCTTTGAAACGGATTTCGCTCTCTCGCAACGCCTCTTCTGCATACTTGCGTTCAACTATTTCGAACTTCAACCGCCTGTTCCACATAACAATCGCTGCAATAGCAATTAGAGCAAAACAGACAATAAGCAGAATCCATTTTATGACCTCTTCTTTAGTAATTCCATACTCATATCTAATAGAAAGCCATCTATTGCGTATTGCAGCGTGTTCCTCTTGGCTTAGTAAATCCAAAGATTTATTAATAATAGAGGCCAACTCAGTGAACTCTTTTCTTATACCAATGTAGAGGCTATAATTTGAATATTTAGTTGGGGCAGCAACTTTAAGGTTTGTTAAACCATATTTTTGAATCAAATAGGTAGCACTTGCAAGGTTTTCAATATGAGCCTCAGCTTTACCTACTGATACCATCTTAAGAGCCTCAAGAGAATCTTCAGTAAATTGGGGAATCAATTCAATTTTATCTTTTGTAAGCCAATCGTAAACAATATTTTTTTTTATCATAGCCACCTTTAATCCTCTCAAATCCTCAAGGCTGCCAATAAACGGTGAGTCTTTTCTCCCTATGATTACTAAAGGAAATGAAAGGTAAGGGTTTGAAAAATTTAGATACTCTTCACGGTCAGGCGCTTTGGCAATACATGAAATAATATCAATCTCTTTTGATTTGGCTTTGCGTAAAACCTCTGTCCAGGGTAAGGCTTTCTCAAAAACCAACTTAACTTTGAGCTTATCCATTATAAGCATAAGGTAATCACGAGATATTCCCTGTGCCTCTTCTTTTTCGTTAAAAAATAGAAATGGGGGAAAATTTTTAGGTCCCGAAACTTTTAGAATCTTATGATTGTCTATCCATTCTTTCTCTTCAGGGCTGAGAAGATTGATGATTTGTGATGAATCAGAAGCAATTGATGGTTTAGATAACGATACAAGATAAATAACCAGCAAGAAGAATATAGCAGC
>JADFXA010000304.1 GCA_015233755.1 Desulfamplus sp.
CCGGGCGTGGCAACTTCTCAAGGAGCAGGTTTTACAAAAATTAGAAAAAACGAGCCAGTGCTTGTTGATTATGTATTTGCTCTTAACGGCTATCTATCAGATCATGCAAGAATCTTCTCAATAGGTGAGCTTTCTGATGACTTTTTAAAAGCACATGATGCAATGCTTACAATTCAAAGAGTTGCTATGGAGGCAGGTGTTCCGGGTGTTGAGACAGGAGAGCTTTATGAGCTTATGGTTCAAAAATCTAAATCATTGGGCTATGAAGAGTATTTTATGGGAGTAGGAGATAGAAAAATACGATTTACAGGTCATGGAATTGGTCTTGAGTTAGATGAATTTCCGTTTATTGCAAAAGGTCAGACACTTGCTTTAGAAAAAGGCATGACCCTTGCTTTAGAGCCAAAAGCTATAATGCCTAAAAAAGGTGTTGTTGGGATTGAAAACACATTTGTTGTAACAGAAAAAGGGCTTAAATCTTTAGCCCATTATCCTGAAGATATTGTTGTTATTTAATTGACAAAATAATTGTAACTGCCAAAGCAATAGCCATTTTAATGCAAGAAAGAGAATTACAAATGACTCATGAATGCACGGAAAAGAGAGACCCTGAAAATATAATCAAAGAGCTTAAAAGAAAAATTGATGATTTCTTAGGATTTGCCCCTATTGGTATCTATCAAGCAAGCGATGAGGGCAGGTTTATAATGGCAAATCCTGAAATGGCGTGGATGCTTGGCTATGAGAGTCCAACTGTTCTTCTTCAGCAGATGACTGATATTGCATCTCAGATGTTTGAGACAAATGATTCTGCTGAACAGTTCTTTTTTCATCTTTTTGAAGCTGAACAGGTGATAGCATTTCGTTGTAAATTAAAAAAGAAGAATGGAACAAGTTTTTGGTCAAGCTCTTATGCTAAAAGAGCATTTAATAGCGAAGGTCGTCCAGATGGATTTTATGGCTTTGCAATGGATATAAGCCGCAATATTCGTATGGAAGAGGAGCTTCAGGAGGCAAATGCACAGCTTGTCCGTATTGCTACACTTGATGGTTTGACACAAATTTCAAATCGAAGAAAGTTTGATGATTATTTAAGCTCAGAGTGGAAAAGAGCCTCAAGGGATAAACATTCAATATCTCTTATTTTGTGCGATATTGATTTTTTTAAACCATATAATGATAATTATGGTCATCAAGGTGGAGATGATACTTTGCGTCAGGTAGCTAAATGTATCGAGAAAAATTGTAGAAGACCAGCAGACCTTGCAGCTCGATATGGCGGAGAGGAATTTGTTGTTGTTCTTCCTGAGACAGATTCAGACGGGGCGGTACAGGTTGCTGAGAATTTAAGAGTTGCTGTCAGAAATCTTAAAATTCCTCATGCTTATTCAAAAGTTCACACCTGTGTTACTATAAGTGTAGGAGTATCAACCATTATTCCTACACTTCAAGAATTTCCCGCAACATTGATTCAAAAAGCTGATTCTGCTCTTTATCAGGCTAAAAAACTTGGCAGAGATAGAGTTTTAGCTTGCCAAAGTTAAGTGTTCCTGTAAATAATTCATTGCCGTTTCGTTAAGAAAGTGAAATTTTCTAAACTCTCTCTAAGAGATTTATTTTCAGTTCTAAGTTCCTCAATCTGCATTATTAATTGATTTTTTTTAGTTCTACTGTCAGTTATATCACGGTCAATCGTCAATACAGATACTACTGAACCATCTTTTCCAAATTCAGGAACCATACGGGTTTCAAAATAAACCATATTTCCATTTGGCGTTTTGCTATTATGTTCTATAATTTCCATTTTACGAGTTGAAAAGACTTTTTTTATAATATTTCCCCATAGTAAACAGGTAGCTGGTGGTACACCAGCTACTTCTTGAAGAATATTAAAATGTTTGCCAATCAACTCAAGAGAATTAAATCCATAATCTCCAATAGCAGGACTTACATACTTGAAGATACCTTCGTAGTCAACTCGGCAGATAATATCAGGCAGACTATCAGCTAGCAGTTTTAAACTTTCAGCATTTTGTCTGAATTGATTCTCTAACAGCAGGTGGTGATCAAGAAGATTCTCCAGCTCAACAATCTTTTGATTAAGAGTTTTAAGTTCTGTTATCCCCTCTGCAATATCCATTATTTATTATCCTACAGCAGATTTTTCCTTTTAATTATTGCTTCAGCAATTTTCTCACCAGAATCACCAAAGAGCGTCTCAATCTCAACAAGATCAAGAAGTGTATCGTCCCATTTAATAACGTCTGTTTCTAATATAATATCTTTAATTCTTGTATATTTGCCACCTAACGCCTTTATTTTATTGAGAAGAGAGATTTGTGAAGCGTCTTTAAATTCAACATGGAGCGAGAGTAAATACTCAATTACACTTGAATTTGGAGAGGCAGATAGAACTGGTATAACAAGAATGCTGCGCCCATCTTTTCTACCTTTACCAATATAGACATTTCCTTCACGCACAATAATATTTTTAGTTCCTTTAAGCTGATGTTCAGTTTCAACTCTTGACACCTCTGAAGCTGTGATACCAGTTTTGCTGACAACATCAACCCTTGTCTCATTAGTTGGTTCTCCAAGCAGATTTAAACCAGATATTTTGTAGAGTAAAGCTCCTTTAATTCCAGCTACAACCTCTTGGAGATTCTTGATTACAAGAACATTTTTATTTGTAATCTGGGATATAGATAGACTATTTGCTGTAAGCTCATCGAATATCAAACCTTCAAATTTTTCTGTAAAATCAAAAGGCTCAACTTTATCTGCAATGCGGCTTGTTCCAACAGTAACTGTTTTTGCCTGATGTTTAATAGCATCAACAGGTCTTGCCATCGTGTTTATTGCCTCTGAAAGATTTTTAAAGAACTCATCAAGCATATTTGCAGGAGTTCCCTTTCTTGCAAAATCAATTTCAAAATCAGCGACAGGCAACCTCCCAGAGAGATATTTTA
>JADFXA010000305.1 GCA_015233755.1 Desulfamplus sp.
AATTATGTCAATGAATTCAGCTTTTGCTTTATCCCATAGTGTCATGCTATTTCTCCTCTATTATTTTATATCTATTGATTGGCAAATCTGATTGATTAGCCCCCATAAGTTCTCAATTTACTAAATATCTTGATACTTATTAAATACAAGCCTGTTTTGCAATAAAAAATATTGCAACATATCAATTTTTAAAGTAATTCAGTCGCCTATTATTTCTAACTTATTTCATATATTATTTAGATAATTATTGTCATATAACCCACACATATAATAGGTTAATTCCAATTAATGCAGATTGTTTCAACAATTATACCAATTTTTCTTATAATCTCTTTGGGTTGGTTCATAAGAAGAAGAGATTTTATGCCAAATCTCTTTCTTGCACCAGCAAATAAAATTGTATATTACATTGCTATTCCAGCTATGATTTTCAGTGCAGTAGCTAAAGCATCCTTTCACGAAGAGTTTAATATAACAATTTTGCTTATAACGTTTTCTTCACTTATTTTAACGGCAATAAGTGCATGGTTAATCACATTGTCCTCAAAAATGACTCAAAAATCAAAAGGCACCTTTATTCAAAGTGCCTTTCATGGAAATTTTGGATATATCGGCCTTGCTGTTGTATTCTACTATCTTGGTGATTCAGGTTTTGCAAATGCAAGCATCTTTTCAGGGTTTATTATGATACTCCAAAATATGATGGCAGTTGCCATTTTACAGCCTAATTTTATTAACGGAAATAATGGCTCTGTAACTGTAAAACGAGTAGATTTATTAACAGCAAATTTTAAAGCAATTGTAAGGCATCCAATAATTATATCAGCACTATGTGGGATGATCTTTTCTCTTTTTGAGATAGCATTGCCAATGATTGTTGATAGAACTTTATCTATCTTAAGTGGTATGGCTCTTCCACTTGCCTTACTTTTAATAGGGGCTACAATTTCGTTTAAAGTTATTCACTACTATCTTTTAGAGATAATTGAGATAAGTCTTCTAAAATTGGTTCTAATGCCGGGGATTGGAGTGTTATTTTTTAATTTTTTCTCCATTCCAGCCTCTGAGTATCTGCCAGTCCTAATATTGCTCGCGTCTCCAACTGCAACAATGGTCTATGTGATGGCACAGGAGATGGATGGAGACACAGATTTTGCGGTTGCTGCACTATCTGCATGCACCATATTCTCCGCAATCACTTTTACATTTTGGTTAAATCTACTATCATAGAAAAGCTCAACTTATTTTCTGATAGAGAGCACCTGCGACTCAATCCATTGCATATAACTTCTTATTCCATTTTTGCAAAATCAACTTTATGTGTGTAACACTGATATTTCCTATAGTTATTGAATTTTACAAATCATGTAGTAAAGCTATATGCTAAAGAGTTGTGTATGAAAATGCTGTTTCTCCATTTTTATGACCTTCTTTTTCATCTTCGGGCATAAAAGCACGAATATAATCAACCTTTATACCAGACGATGAAACTGCTACCCGAACATGTCCAGAGTTAGCTATTTTGTCGCCTGTGAGAAAATAACGCGAATTAACAAGCCCATAGTAAGGATCAGCAGGCATGGGGCATGTTTGATAAATAACTCCGTCAAGCTCCTGCCTGACAAAAATATGATCGTGTCCTTGAAAAACTATATTCACATTGTTATCGGCAATAAGCTTATGAATTGTTTTTTCCCAGTTCGGGCGGTATTTTTTCAGATTTATCGTATCTCCCCACTCTCCACGTTTTGCAGCTTCAATTCCGCCGCGTGTTTCACCAAGAATATGATGTATAAATACAAATTTGAATTTTGCCTTACTTTTCTCCAGTGTCTCTTTCAACCATTGGTATTGTTCATCACCAATAGTTGAATCCCATAAAGTGCTATTTTTGCCATGAGGTTCAATCATAGTTGTCCAATATGGATCAAGTGCAATAAACAAAGTATCTCTCCATGTAAATGCATAATAATTCTGACGTCTGCCTATGAATTCATATTCCCTTGAGTTCCCTGTATAAAAATCATCAGGCTCAGGGTTAGGATAATAGAGCTTTCTTGCCTTTGTTGACCATATTGGAATATTGTTTTCAGTCCCATCTAAAAGATAGCCATATTCAAGTTCATGATTTCCTATAACCAAGTAAATCTGTGCTGATTGTGCCGCATACTCAAAAAATGGTTTCTGAGATATGTAAAGGTTTTCAATTTTCTCGTAATCAGGATCAACGACCTTGCTTGACCTGAAAGTATCGCCAAGATCAAAATGTAGAGTTGGTCTATCAAGTGCAAGATTTTTCATAGTCTGCTCATAGAGTTCTGGATCACAGTGGTTATCTGTTCCTAAATGTGAATCAGTAACTATGGTGAAAACAAAAGGCTCTTGGATAGACTCTGAAGTATCTAAATCAACACTTTGATCTATCTCAACGGTTTCATTTTTATTAATATCACCATTTGAGCTAATCTCTTCCTGTTCCTCAGAACTATTGATAACATTATAACTATAAGCGACTTCTCCATTTATAAGGTTTGTCTTTTCATCTTCAGGAAGAACAGCTTTAATATAATCTACCTTTACTTCTGATTCTGAAACTTTAACCCTGATATGTCCTGAACCGTTGACAATATCACCGTTAAGATACCCACCTTCTTTGGCAAGAATTTCACCTTTTGAATATTCTCTATTGGACGGCTGAGGACACTCTTGATAAATGATTCCGTCAAGTTCCTGTTTTACAAATACGTGATCATGACCATGAAAAAGAATACTGACGTTATTTTCAACCATAAGGTTATGAATGGGAACTCCCCATCCCGGACGTTTACTTTCAAATCCATCTGTATTATCAGAGTTTTGCCCACCCCATTCGTAATATTTTGCTACCTCGATTCCGCCTCGTGCTTCGGTTCCTGTTCCACTTGTAAGATGGTGGATAAA
>JADFXA010000306.1 GCA_015233755.1 Desulfamplus sp.
TCAAACGTTATGAGATGCGTCGTGATGTTTTAAAGGAATATACAACAAACGCTTTGACTCGCGAAATAATGATTGAAGGAAAAGATATTTCTGAAACAAAGCTATTTGATTCTCTACATGAAAGGTATGTCCATAGTTTGAAAAAGAGAGTTCTTGAGCCTTTTCTTGGAAATGAAAACTTTAGCCGTGCAATTAAAGATTTTGATACATCAAACTTTAAGAGCTATGATAAACGAATTAAAACCGATATCGAATTTTTGATAAACAATATGGTTTCAAAATTCGGATATACCCAGCAAGGCGCAAAAGAGGTCTGTATCTATGTAATTGACAGCAATCTTGCTGCAAAATTTAAGTAAAATTATCCGTTTATTCTTAAAATCTTAAATATAAAATAAAAAGACAAAGTTTTTAGTAAGGCTTTGTCTTTTTTTTATTTTTCTTATATCTTTAATATACACCATTTTAGGTGGCTCTTTTTATAATAAAAAAATAAATTTATTTGGAATTACAAAGATGAAATATTCAAAAGTTTTTATAGATTCAATAGGTTATCACCTTGCCCCTCATGTAGTTACTACAGAACAGATTGAGGATAAACTTAAACCATTTTATGATTCTGTAGGATTTAAGAAAGGGCAGCTTTTGGTTTTGACGGGAATAAAAGAGCGGCGTTACTGGGATATTGATCACACACTTGCTAAAGGTGCTGCAGAAGCTGGAAAAAAGGCGATTGAACTATCAGGGTTAAACTCTGACAAAATTGAGTGCGTGGTTTTCTGTGGCGTGGGTCGTGATGGTTTTGAGCCAGCGACTGCTTGTGCTGTAGCAGATGCTCTAAATGTCAGCCCTAATGCTCATGTTTACGATGTCTCTAATGCCTGTCTTGGGGTTATTACTGGTATGGTGCATGTTGCAAATGCAATAGAGCTTGGTCAGATAAAGGCTGGTCTTGTTGTATCGTGTGAAACTGCTCGGCAGATTGTGGAATCAACCATAGATGAGATAAATCAGGCAAAAAGTGTTGAGTTCTACAAAAAGACAATTGCAACAATGACAGGTGGTTCTGGTGCTGTTGGAGTTCTTATGACTGATGGAACGCTTGGAAATAATGGAGTAAGAAGACATGCAATTACTGGTGGAGTTGTGAAACAGGCAACTAAATTTCACAATCTTTGTAAATGGACATTTGCCGAAAATGGTATGCCGACAACATCAAAAATAGTTATGAGAACAGATGCACATGGTGTTCTTGAAAATGGTTTATCTCTTGCCAAATCAACTTATGATGAGTTTATAGAGAAGATAAATAGACCAGATAAATTTATCTGTCATCAAGTTGGCTCAACACATCAGCAGATGGTTCAACAAACATTGGGAATCGATCCAGCAACTGATTTTTCAACCTATCAATATCTTGGAAACATGGGAACAGTATCTCTTCCTTTGACTGCTGCAATTGCTTCTGAGTGTGGATTTCTTGCCCCTAATGATTATGTTGGATTTATGGGTATTGGTTCAGGTCTTAATTGCCTTATGATGGGAGTGCGGTGGTAATAGAATGGCTCTGTTAAAAAAAAGATATGCAACCCGCCAAATAAAGCTTGGCAACATTAAAATAGGGGGAGATGCCCCTATTACTGTTCAATCTATGACAAACACTTATACTCAAGATGTTGATGCAACAGTTTCTCAAATTAAAAGACTTTATGATGCAGGTTGCGAGATTGTTAGAGTTGCTGTGCCAGATATGGAAGCTGCCAATGCTATCAGGAAAATAAAGAATAGACTAAAAGAACTTAACAGTGATGGTATTGGTAATGAGATTTATGAAAAAAACTCTGGTATTAATATCCCAATCATTGCAGATATTCACTTTGACTACAGACTTGCTATTGCATCAGCAGAGTCAGGAGCAGACGGTTTAAGGATCAACCCGGGAAATATTGGCGAGAAAAATAAGATCAAAGCTGTATCAGATTGTGCAAAATCTCTCAATATTCCAATAAGAGTTGGGGTAAACTCTGGCTCTTTGGAAAAAGATATTTTAGAAAAAATGGGTAATACAGCCCAAGCAATGGCAGAAAGTGCCATGAGAAACATAGCTATACTTGAAGATTTGGGATTTAGTGATATAAAAATCTCCTTAAAAGCGTCTGATGTGGAACGAACTGTTGAGGCATACAGATTAATCTCAACCATGACCAATGTTCCGCTTCATGTTGGAGTTACAGAAGCAGGAGGTCTTTATGCTGGCATAACAAAATCTGCGATCGGAATTGGAATGATTTTGGCTGACGGAATCGGGGATACAATTCGCGTCTCTTTAACACGCGATCCTGTCGAAGAGGTAAGGGTTGGTTGGGAGATTCTACGCTCACTTGGTTTAAGAAAACGCGGACCTGAGATAATTTCATGTCCAACCTGCGGAAGATGTAAAATTAATCTATTTGATATTGCTGCTAAAGTTGAAGAAGCTCTCTTACAATGCCCACTTACAATCAAAATTGCTATTATGGGCTGCGTGGTAAATGGTCCAGGGGAAGCAAAAGAGGCTGATATTGGTATTGCTGGTGGTGATGGTGTTGGAATCTTGTTCAAAAAGGGGGAAATAGTAAAAAAAATCTCGCAGGAAAAACTTGTGGAGACATTGCTTGAAGAGATAGAAAATTATCACATCTAAAAAAAATATCTTGGAAAAACTATACTGCTCTCGGTCATAAGTTGAATTTTATATATAATAAAAATAAGGCTATTCATGTTTGAAGTATACAAGAAATCAACATAAAAATAGGATAGAGAATATGAATAAAATATATTTCATTACTGGACTTATTATGGTTGCTTTCATTACAGGCTGTGCTCAGAACTATAATCGGGAGCTTACAGGGGAATATAGTGATGAAATCGGAAGAGCGTCTTAGGGAAAAGT
>JADFXA010000307.1 GCA_015233755.1 Desulfamplus sp.
TTTCGCAAAGTATGAGGCTTTAGTCTCAATTGTTGACGGCATATTCAACAAAGTAAGAGAAGAGTATCCAAAAGAAGTTTTTTGTAGAGAGAAGTGCAGCGACTGCTGTTATGCAATTTTTGATATTCCAATTATTGAAGCTATATACATAAATAAAAAATTTCATGAGACCTTTTCTGGAACAAAGAAGATGGAGCTCATTGATAATGCTTCCAAAGTTGACAGGTCTCTATTTAAGATGAAAAAAGAGGCCTATATGGAGATTCAGCAAGGGAATAACGAGGTTGATGTGCTTGCAAAAATGTCTATGGAGCGGGTAAGATGTCCTCTGTTAAGTGCTGATAATCTTTGCATTCTCTATGAAGCAAGACCTATCACATGCCGCTTGTATGGAATTCCAACATCAACAGAAGGTGCAAGCCATATATGTGGAAGAACTAACTTTAAACAAGGAGATAAATATCCAACCGTAAATATGGATAAAATGTACTCGCAGCTTCAGCTTATATCAGCAGAGATGGTAAAAGATATTAAAGCTAAAAATATAAAAATATGTGAAATGCTTATACCTGTATCTATGGCACTAATAACTGATTTTAATGAAGAGTTTTTTGGCATTTAATTACAATTATTTAACATAACTATTATTCAGATATTAAAGCAGATAACTCTTTTACAAAACTTTTTGATTTTTTGGAAAAACAACATAATGGAACATTTTACACCAGAACAGATTGAAGCCAAAAAAAAGGCTATATTTGATGCTATGGGCAAACGTGGTCAAAAACAGGTTATGAAGATTGGATATGAGAAGTGGGATCCAATACAAACACCAAAAGACCCAATTGATATTAGAAAAGATAAAACAAATAGAACCTCTCAAATGCTTATCCGTGAGTTTCTACAACAACGGCCTCATGAGGAATATTCCAATTCATTTGCACAAGGTGCGTTTGAGATGTGTCTTGGAATCATAAATGAAAATGAAAAAATAGTTGGTATGTTTGAGTTTGCTAAGTGGTATGCAAAACTACTTGAAAAAGAGCAAAACTAAATAGGATTTCTGCGAAACTTAAATTATATCAGGGAGTTGGAGAATTTTATGAAAGTTGGAATTATAGGGTTGCCCCAAACAGGAAAAAAGACCCTATTTCAGATATTAACCGGAAGTGAAGTTAAAGAGCAGAGCGGCCCGCCAAAGCCTCTGCCCGGCACAGCAGAGATTCTTGATACAAGATTTGATAGAATGGTTGCAATGTACTCCCCCAAAAAAGAGGTAAGGGCAAGAGTTGATCTTGTATTGCTTCCTAAAATGGAGCAGGAAAATATTTCAAAAGGGGATATTTTCAGGGATATTGCAGATATGGATGCAATTTGCCATGTTGTAAGAGCTTTTGAAGATGATGCAATATATCACTCTGCCGGCTCAATTGATCCATTGAGAGATGCCTCAATGGTGAATGGTGAACTCATAATGCACGACCAGATATTTGTAGAAAAACGTATTGAGAGAATCGAACAGCTCATTAAGAAGAAAAAAGATGAAGATCAGCAAAAAGAGCTTGTGTTGATGAAAAAGATGCTTGAACATCTTGAGCAGGAGAAGCCTTTGCGTCTTTTTGAGCTTGTGCCGGAAGAGGAGCGTCTCATAAGAAGTTATCCGCTGATTACACGCAAAGAGATGATTATTGCCTTAAACGTAGCAGAAGATGATTTAACTCTTAAAGATGGCGCTGCTAATCAAAGTTACAGCAGTAAACTTCTTGAGCAATTTCAAGATATTTGTGAGTCAAATAAGATGGCTGCTATGGTTGTATCTGCAAAGGTTGAATCTGAAATTGCCTTGCTTGAAAGCGAAGATGAAAAAACTGAATTTTTGAAAGATATTGGAATTGAAGAGTCAGCGTTAAAGGCTTTAACCCGCCTTTGCCTTAACGCACTTGGACTTATATCTTTTCTCACAGTAGGAGCTGACGAGGTTCGCCAATGGTTGGTAAGAAGAGGTTCCTTTGCACCTGTTGCTGCTGGAGTTATCCATTCAGACCTTCAACGTGGATTTATAAGAGCAGAGGTTATAAAGTATGATGAGCTTATTTCCTACGGCTCTGAAGCTGAACTAAAAAAAGCTGGAAAGTTCTATGTGCAAGGAAAAGATTACATTGTTGAAGATGGTGATATTTTAAATATTAGGTTTAAAGTATAACAACTTCAACCTTCAAAAATTAGATCAAAAAATTTACACTCTCCAAAATATTAGAATCAAACTTTCAAATCTCTTTTGAATGAGCAACCCTTTTTTAGAAATCGGTTGCTCATTTGTTTGATTTTGACACATTTTTTTTAGATAAGGTAATTATGAGTGAACTACAACAATACAATATCTTAATTGTTGATGATACTGAAGAGAATATAGATATTTTATCTGATCTTCTTGGCGAGGATTATGAGGTAATTGTTGCCATGAATGGCACAGATGCTTTGCAGGCTGTAGCTGAAAATCATCCAGATTTGATCCTTTTGGATATAATGATGCCAGGAATAGACGGATATGAAGTTTGCAAAAGATTAAAATCAAATCCCGCTACTAATGATATTCCAATTATCTTTGTAACTGCTATGGATGAAGTAACTAACGAGACTAAAGGGCTTGAGCTTGGGGCTATTGATTATATCACCAAACCTATCAACCCATTAATTGTCAAGTCACGGGTTAAGAACCATTTAGAACTTCAGATCGCACGTAAAGAGCTTAAACAGCAAAATAAGATACTCAAAGAGAATATCCGCCTTAGGGAAGAGATGGAGCAGATTGCCCGCCACGATCTTAAAACCCCATTAAATGCTGTAATAAGCATTCCGAGTATGCTTATTAAAGAGGGAAATCTATCACAAAATCATAAAGATATGCTTTTGATGCTT
>JADFXA010000308.1 GCA_015233755.1 Desulfamplus sp.
AAGGGTATATGAGAATTAGATAAATGCTTAAAATTGCCGATATGCACCGAAATATGTTCAAGACTTAATACCTCTTTATCTTTCATAACATTCATTGCACCTTCAATAATGTGTTCAAGTTCTCTTACATTTCCAGGCCAATGATAGTTATAAAAAAGCTGCATGACTTCTGATGAAACTGTGGTTATCTCTTTTTTTAGATATTTATTGCATTTGCTTAGAAAATATCCTACTAATTTTTCAAGATCGTTCTTTCTATCTCTTAAAGGAGGAATCTGTATAAATACAACTCCAAGCCTATAAAAAAGGTCTTTACGAAATTTGCCAAGATTACATGCTGTTTGTGGGGGTTCATTTGTAGAGCTTATTATCTTTATATCAATATCAATCTCTTTTAATGAGCCTATTCTTCTAACTTTCTTCTCTTGAAGTGTTCTTAAAAGTTTTGCTTGAAGCCCAATAGACATTGAATTTATTTCATCAAGTAGAATTGTGCCTCCATTTGCCTCTTCAAATAAACCAACTTTATCTAAAGAACCTGTAAAAGCCCCTTTTGTTGTACCAAATAGTATCCCTTCAAGAAGATTTTCTGGAATGGCAGCACAGTTTATGGCTACATAGCTATTGTTTCTTCTGTTGCTGGCATTATGTATAGATTGAGCAAAAAGCTCTTTTCCTGTACCTGTTTCTCCATAAATCATAATAGGAGACGGGGTTGCTGATGCCATTTTAGCAAAGTTGACTATTTTGATAAAATCAGCATCATCTCCTATAATATGTTCAAATGTGAATCGTGTACCATTATTTAATCTGTTTTGTTGGTATTGCCTATTAAAAGAGCCACTATTTTCATATATTTCAAAGGTATGTGCATTAATGTTGCTTTTATCTATGTTTAAAGTTGCGCGAGCAACTGTTTCTCCAATAGAGGCAAATTCTCTAATAAAACATATAGCGCCTATAACCTTATGTTCATTCAAAAGAGGAGATATATTGTGTATAGAATTGACAATTTTTCCAAGATGAGTGCGGTAATAACACGCGAGGTTATCTACTTGTTCTCCTGTGTTAAGAGAGTGCATAACAGGACTTTTTCCATCATCTACTCTATATACTTCAGTAATTTTTTTACCTAATAGTTCTGATTGGGTCAAGTCATCTATCTTTGTTTGCGCCTCATTTATATATAAAATATATCCATCATGATCTGTAATTATGACCCCTTCGTGAAAGTTGTCTAATACAGGTATAATAGATATAAGATTTAGTTCAGATGCTGATATCAGTTTAGCTGGCCAATCATTTGTACTCATTTTGATTTTTTTAGAGATAAGTTTTATAAGGTTTCTCAGTTTACTTAAAATTTTATACCAGTGTGCAATTTATTTAAGTAATTGCGTAACTTGAAATTTTTAATTTTTTGAAGCCCTGATATCTTCCTTCAAGGCTTCAAACAAATAAAAAATCACATAGAGAGCCACGTCCCAATGCCTTTTTCTTTCGCTTTTTTGAAAACTGAAAACAAGAGGAGCTACAGCCATATCTTCCATTGCAAGCCCTAAATTTGCTGCAAAATTTTTCTCTTTATCATTTTCACGCCCAGCTTTTTTGCCTGTTACAAGCTCTCCAAGTTCAGCGTATATTTCTGGACATTGTTTGAAATAGCCAACATTATTTTTATAATGGTTATATTGGTCAAGATTATCTGTAGTCCATTTTGATGCTTCACTTAAAGCATCTCTTGAGAAAAATGAATCGAAATCCACACAAGAGACAAATGCACCTTCATCAACCCATCCTGCTTTTATTGTCTCATGAGGCACTTTCAAAATAGGTCCTGAAGTAACTACAATATCGCATCCTGTAACAGCTTTTCTTGGATCTGCAACAATTTCGGCTTCAATTCCAAATTTTTTTGAAGCATATTCTGCAAGTTTTTTGCTTTGCTCTTTGTTGGGATCAAAAGCAAGAACTTTTTTTAATGGAAATAATACACTCATTGCTTCAAGATTAGTGTGTCCTTGAAGACCGCATGCAAGAATACCAATAGTAGATGACTCTTTTCTTGCAAGATATTTTGCAGAAACAGCAGAAGCAGCACCAGTTCTCATGCCTGTTATCCATGAGCAATCCATAACAGCTAAAGGCATTCCTGTTTCTGTATCATTTAAAATTAAAAGTCCCGCGATATAGGGCAATCCTTTTTGCTGATTTCCGGGATATCCGCTTACCCATTTAATACCTGCTGATTTCATTGCTGGAATATATGCTGGCATGGCATGTATAAAATTATCTCCTCCTTCACCAGGGTGAATACCAGGTTTTGGAGGCATCTCGACTCTTCCGTTGCCCATTTCCATAAAACCTTTTTCAACCGCTTTTATAACTTCAGCCATTGAAAGATCAACATTTTTCACATTGTCATAACTTAAATAAAGAATTTTGTGTTCCATTAGTCTAAATATTACCCCTTTTGCTTTAAAAGTTTCAATACTTATTATACTGCGGTTATTCTAATCCACATTTTTAGTTCCTAACTAATAATTTATTTATTTTGTCCAAACAAATTATTTTTTCTGTAATTTATAAAATCAGCAAGTTCAGTCTCAATATCAGGATCAATATAGGGTCTTTCATACTCTGCCAGACGCTTTATTAGCCGCTCAGAAGCAACATCTTGAATTGTTTTAGAGCCAGATTTTTTCCAGTTGCTGTAATCTTTTTTGTTGTATAGAGTATTACGATAAAAAGCATTACGACAATTTTTAACTGTTGAAGGATCCATAAGGTAGTTGCCTCCAACACCAACTTTTTTTATGCTTTCAACATCAATGTTTTCGATAGTTATATCTACAGGAGTAACCATATGCCTGATCATGCCGCACAACTCTTCATCAATAAGCCATTTTTCTAAATTAT
>JADFXA010000309.1 GCA_015233755.1 Desulfamplus sp.
CAATCTATCAAAATATGCAATTCTTACGATACAGGCAATTCAATGATAAATTTTGCCCCGACAGGTTCATTGTCTTGGACCCTTATCATACCTTTGTGGTCGGTGATAATTGAATTTACAATAGCAAGCCCCAACCCCATACCAGATTTTTTTGTTGAAAAATAAGGTTCAAAGAGCCTTGTCTTTTCGTGGTCAGAAATTCCTTTACCATTATCGGCCATTTCAACTCTTACGAATTTTAGAATTTTATCATAGGTAATCTCAATGGTAATTGTACCTCTTTTATTCAAGGCAGCAACAGCATTGTCAAAAAGATTTATAAATGCCTGTTTCATCTGCTGGCGATCAAGTGGAAGTTCAGGCAGATCATTAGGATATGAAAATTGTATATCTACATTTTCAAGACCTTCTTTGTAAAGAGCTATAGTCTCTTGAATAATAGCTTCAATTCTTGCTGGAACTATGTGGGTGTCTGGAAATTTTGCAAAAGTTGAAAATTCGTTCACAAGATTTCTAATAAGATCAACATGCTCTACAATTGTGTCTATACATTGATCAAAAACATCTTCTTGAATATCTTTTGAATATTTACGTTTTAGTCTCTGAGCAGAGAGCTTTATGGGGGTGAGAGGATTTTTCACCTCATGGGCAATACGTCTTGCAACTTCACGCCATGCCACCATTCGCTGTGCTTTTTCAAGTTCTGTTACATCATCAAAAACCATAACAGTTCCAATATTTTGACCAGAACTATTTACCTGTTTAATATTTGTATTGCTATTATCCAAATCAATTCCAATTTCGCCAACGGTTTCGTCAACTCTGTTAGTTTGAGGATTATTATCAGCTGTCTCAGCCTTTAATGCTGTAAAATGGGCAAGGAAGTATTTAGGCGATCCATTTATTGGAAGAGTTAGTGGAAGTTGGATATGATTTAATGATGAGGGCATCTCTTTATATATTTTTTCAGCAAGGAAAAGAAGCTCGCCTTTCAGTGTCTCTCGATAGTGGCGATTAAGAATATCATAGCTGACAATGTTCAGCATCTTTTCAGCAGCTTTATTTATTGTTGTAACAATACCTTGATTATCAACTGATATAACACCAGCCGAGATGTTTCTTAAAACAATCTCCATATATTGCCTGCTCTTTTCAATCTCCTCATTTTGCTTCTCAACCATCTTTTTTGATTCAGCAAGCTTTTCTTGCCCACTTGCAAGCTCTCTTGTCATGGAGTTGAATGAGTTAACCAGAATACCAATTTCATCATCTCCCTCAAAGTCTATTGTATAGCTTAAATCCCCTTGTGTAACTCGCTGGGTTCCTTCTGCAAATTTCATAATAGGAACTGTAATTGATCTGGCAAGCTGCAAGCCGAACCACACTGAGCAAAAAAGAACAAGAAGTGCTACAATTGAAAGGGCAATATAATTAGATATTTGAACTGGTCTTTTAATCATGATCAACTGCTGATATTCGTCAACTCCTTTTGAGATAGAGGCAAGGTTAGAAGAAATCTCTGTCGATATTAGAACAGATGCAACAAGAAAGCCCCGAGCTTTCTCTACAGTAGCACCAGACGGTATAGTAACAACCGTTTTCATTATCTCTCCTATAGCAAGTTGTTCCGAAAAAGTTCTTGTGCCAGTTACATGGTTGACTTGGATAAGCTCATCTATCGTCATAGTTGTTGGTACGTTTGATAAATGCGGTTTATCTGAATTCAATGAGAAAGAGGAAACTATCTTTTTCCCGTTTTTTGTATATATTTCCAAAGAATTAAAATCGAAAGTTTTACGAAGAACATCGCTATACAAATTTAATGTCTGTTTTTTTTCAGGAGAGAGTAGATTGTCCATATCTATATGGTCAACAGCCTGTTTTGCAAAATATATATTTTTCTCCTCTAAATGCTTATAAAGAAGCCTTCCAACAGATAGAGAATTTTGAAGTGTTTGATCTATTGGGGCATTGAACCAAAAATCAAGACTTGTAGTTATAAAATGTATTGAGAAAAAAAAGAGAACGCTTGTTGGTAAGAGAGAGAGGGTTATAAATGCTGCAACCAATTTTGTTCTAAATTTTGTGCCAAGTATTTTGCTCTTTTTTTCATAATAGAGTTTTGCCAAATTTCTGAAGACTAAAAGAATTAATACAAGCAGCAAAAGAAGGTTGGTATTAATAAGGATAAACATCAATACAGCATTGGATACAGGAATAGCATCTCCAAGAGCTGTGATTTTCATTTCAGCAAAGGTAAGAACTATGACAGAGAAGAGAATAATAACAATAACTAGCCAATCTTTCTTTTGACTATATTTTCTTACTAATTTTGGATTATTCATAGTCTTGTATATTTGAGCTCCTGTAAAAAATTAGAACTTAGCTCTTGAGTTTATTGGATAAAACTTAGTTTAGCAGGAGGTGTATCGTTAACTATAAACTATCTTTCAAAATCAAAAAGGGTTATGGAATTAACCATAACCCTTTAATCTCTATGGCGGGAGCGACCGGGCTCGAACCGGCGACCTCCTGCGTGACAGGCAGGCGTTCTAACCAACTGAACTACGCCCCCGCAAAAAAACATTTATCTCTTTTGGTGAGTGGTGGGCGAGACAGGACTCGAACCTGTGACTTCAACCTTGTAAGGGTTGCACTCTACCAACTGAGTTATTCGCCCTCACCTCAAAAGTGGATTTTATTTAGCAGTATTGGAATTTGGTGTCAAGCAAAAAATCTGATTCTAATGTTTTTTTTTGTTTGTCTAAAAAAACGAGGCATGATCGGTTAACACTCTGCCAGTCAGGAGAATAACCGATTATGTCTAAATTTGTTGAGCGTTTACGAAATACAGGGTCAACAATTAGGAAAAAATCTATACTGCGTTAATCTTCATGAAGATGAACATC
>JADFXA010000030.1:0-8313 GCA_015233755.1 Desulfamplus sp.
TTCGCCTAATTTGAATTTGATTGAACGACTATGGAAGTTTGTAAAGAAAAAATCTCTGTATTCCAAATATTACTCAGAATTTACTACTTTCAAAACTGCTATTTCAGATTGCTTAAAACAAACTCATTCAACCTACAAATTGGAATTGGATTCGCTTTTATCCTGCAATTTTCAGAACTTTGAAAAAGCTCAATTACTGACCGTTTAGAGTATATGATGTTTAATTTATACAAAAAAAATTTCATGTGATTGACCAGACAAAGAGATTCCGAATTTTTCTTGACTTGTATGGCAATAAATATTAAATTCAGGGATTTTTTTAAATCTGAGATAATTTATACCTGATCCGTGGCTTATTTTTTTATATTAATAATGTCCTGCCAGGTACAACAAAAAATGAAGCTGTAGAGGTTAAAGCAAGTTATCTATATTTTCATATAAATAGTGTTTGAGGTCTGATTTTAATTCTATGTTTGACAATCTAAGTGATAAACTTAATTCTGTTTTTAAAAAACTCAAAGGACATGGTGTTCTTACTGAGAAAAACATAGAAGAGGGTCTTAAGCAAGTAAGGCTTGCCCTTCTTGAAGCTGATGTTAATTACAAGGTTGCAAAAAATGTTATAGCAGATATAAAAGAGCGGGCATTAGGTCAAGATGTGATGGATAGCTTGACCCCGGGACAGCAAATTATAAAGATTGTCTATGATGAGTTTACCCAAATGATGGGTAGTACCCACGAAGGATTCTCTTTTGAAAAAGGCTCTTCTGCTTCATTGATGCTTGTAGGTTTACAAGGATCAGGAAAGACTACAACTGCTGGAAAACTTGCTCTATTTCTGAGAAAAAGTGGCAGAAAGCCATATCTTGTTCCTGTTGATGTTTATCGCCCAGCAGCTATTGAGCAGTTACAAAAACTTGGAACACAGTTAGATGTGCCCGTCTTTCCATCAACTACAAATATGTTACCTGTTGATATATGTAGCGAAGCTGTAAAATCAGCTATTATCAAGGGATGCGATACCTTAATTTTTGATACAGCAGGTAGACTCCATATTGATGATGAGTTGATGTCAGAGCTTGAGGCTATAAAAAAACAGATCAAACCATCAGAGATCCTTTTAGTTGCTGATGCTATGACAGGCCAAGATGCTGTTAATATTGCTCAATCGTTTGATAGTCGCCTTGATTTAGATGGGGTGATTCTCACAAAAATGGATGGAGATGCCAGAGGTGGTGCAGCTCTATCTATTAAAGCAGTAACGGGTAAGCCACTTAAATTTATTGGTGTTGGTGAAAAGACAACAGCCTTGGAGCCATTTCATCCTGACAGAATGGCATCAAGAATTCTCGGCATGGGAGATACCCTCTCATTTATTGAAAAAGCTCAGGCAGCAGTTGATATAAAAAAAGCTGAAGAGCTTGAAAGAAAACTTAAAAAAAATCAGTTTACCCTTGAAGATTTTATGGAACAGATAGGTTCTGTAAGAAAAATGGGATCACTTAAAGACCTTATTGGAATGCTCCCGGGTGTTAATAAAAAACAGCTTAATGATATGAACATTGATGACAAAGAGTTTGTCAGAATCGAAGCCATCATTCGTTCAATGACACCTGACGAGAGAAGAGATCACAATATTATCAAAGGAAGCAGAAAAAAGAGAATCGCATTGGGAAGCGGCACTACTGTTCAAGATGTGAATAAACTTCTCAAAAGTTATACTCAAACCATGAAAGTTGTGAAACAATTTAATAAAGGCGGTCTTCGTTCTTTAAAGAATATGCTGCCGTTTTAAGGAGAAAAATTAAGATGTCCGTAAAAATAAGATTAGCAAGAGGCGGGGCAAAAAAGAAGCCATTTTACAGAATTGTAGCTGCAAATAATGAATCTCCAAGAGATGGAAGATTTTTGGAAACATTGGGAACCTACAATCCAATGGTTAAACCAGCTGCAATTACGTTAAAAAATGATAGAATCAAATACTGGATTGGTGTTGGTGCACAACCAACAACTACTGTAAAAAGCATTCTAAAAAAAGAGGGCTTTAACTCTAACCCTTCTTAAAATTATTAATTGAATAGATTCATACCCAAATTCTCAACACCCCAATATTTAAGGATAAGGAGCAGATTGAACTATGAAAGAGCTAATTGAATACATTGCAAAGGCACTGGTTGACAATCCTGATGAGGTAGAGGTTTCAGAGGTTGAAGGAAGTAAGACTTCGGTACTGGAGCTTAAGGTGGCAAAAGAGGATCTGGGAAAGGTTATCGGGAAACAGGGTAGATCGGCAAGAGCTATGCGAACAATTTTGAGTGCTGCATCTGCGAAACTGAAAAAACGTACCGTTCTGGAGATCGTTGAATAAAAACGTAGCTATCAAAAAGTTAAAATAGATACAACTACTAATGTGAGTCGAATTCTTAAAAATGCCCATATGTTAATAACCAAATGTTAAAAGAGAGCGAACTTATTACGATTGGAGAGATTAATGGAGTTCACGGCATAAAAGGGTATGTTAAGATAAAATCTTTTGCTGAATCATCTGACATATTTGCTTCCGGACTCTTTTGCTTTATAGGAGTCAGCACAGAGGACTTTGGAGCTTGGTACAAACTAGTAAAATCTGCTTCTCATAAAAAAGGAGTTATAGCCTTATTTGAAGGAGTAAACCGTGAAATTGCAGAGACTCTTGTTGGAAAGAGCATTTCTATACCAAGAGAAAAACTGCCTGAACTTGAATCAGATACTTACTATTGGCACGACCTTGTAGGGGTCAAAGTTACAGATGTGAATTTGGGCTACCTTGGTGTTGTTGATCATATCATACCAACTGGAAGCAATGATGTTTTTGTTGTTAAGTCAAATGATAACTATGAACAAAAAAATAATCACAAGGGTAAAATAAAATTTAACAAGGAAGAGAATAAAGAGATACTTATTCCTGCTTTGTCATGGGTTGTTCTATCAGTTGACTTAGATAATCGTGAAATGTCTGTTAATCTTCCACCCGGCTTAAAAGATGAACAGTAAGCTTAAGAAGGTTAATTTTACAGTTTTAACTCTGTTTCCTGAGTTGATAGAATCTTTTCTTAGCCATGGAATGGTTGGACGTGCCATAGCAAGTAATATTATTTCAGCCTCTGCCATAAATATTAGGGATTTTGCATTTAACAAACATAATAGTGTTGATGACAGACCCTATGGTGGCGGTTGCGGTATGGTTATGAGACCAGAACCGCTTGCGGTTGCTATTAGAGATAGTAAAGAATTATTTCCAGGATCAAAAGTAATTTTGATGTCACCACAAGGAACTCCTTTTAATCAAGAGACAGCTTCTAAATTAGCCTCTGCCATGCAGGGGCTAATTTTTGTCTGCGGTAGGTATGAGGGGATTGATGAAAGGGTTATAAGTCAACTTATTGATGATGAGATTTCCATTGGAGACTATGTAATGACCGGAGGAGAATTGGCATCTATGGTTATTATAGATGCGGTTAGCAGGCTCATACCCGGTGTTCTTGGTAGCGATGAATCTGCTGAAATGGATTCATTTAGAAATGGTAGGCTGGAACATGCTCATTACACAAGACCTCCTGTTTTTGAAGGAATTCCGGTGCCTGATGTTCTGCTTTCTGGAAATCATAAAAAAATTGAACTTTGGAGAGAGGAGTCATCTCTAAAACGGACATTTCTAAAACGCCCTGATCTTTTTGAAAAAGATTGTTGTTCTGATAAAGAAAAATCTATCTTAGAACAATGGTATCGAGAGCTTAAAGATTGGTCTAATAGAATTGAGAAACTCATATTTTAAGTTGCTGTTAAGGTGAGTAAAACTAACTTGGTAGATAATACTCTTTTAGAGAGAAAGAATTTGGACAATAGTGATAGCGTAAATAGAGACGGTATTGATAATTTATATGTTGCACTTATCCACTACCCTGTATCTAATAAAATAGGTTCAACCATTGCCTCAGCTCTTACAACAATTGATATGCACGATATTGCAAGAGCTTCAATGACCTTTGGAGTTAAAGGCTTTTATGTTATAACTCCGCTTATGGATCAACAGGTTCTTGCACATGAGGTTATTCAACACTGGACAGACGGAATTGGCGGAGAGTTGAATCCATTTAGAAAAAAAGCATTAGAGTTAATAAGGGTTGTATCAACATTTGAAGATGCTGTAATGGAGATAGAAGCAGAACGAAATGAACCCGTCATAGCTATTGCTACAAGTGCTATTGAAAATAACAGCGTGAATAAAAATATTATTACTACACAAGAGCTTTATAAAAAAATTACAAGTAATGAATCATACCTAATAGCATTTGGAACAGCATGGGGAATGACTCACAGTTTTATACAAAATTGTGATTTTATTCTTGAACCAATATATGGTACAACAGGATATAATCATCTATCTGTTAGGTCAGCAGCTTCTATTATTTTAGATAGAATTTCTCGTAATTTAATGAATTAAATGAGTCGGTTAATTGATTATTTATGATTTGATTGAAAAATATAATTATAATTTGATTTATATGGAGGAACTATAACGATGAATGTTATTAAGCAGTTGGAATTAGAGCAAATTCGTCTTGATTTGCCAGATTTTAGAGCCGGGGATACAGTTAAGGTTCATGTTAAAATAAGCGAGGGTGAAAAAGATCGTATTCAGGCTTTTCAAGGTGTTGTAATTAAAAGAAGTAAAGGGCTTTCAAGCAGCCGTTTTACAGTAAGAAAAATATCAGGCGGTGTTGGAGTTGAGAGAATTTTTCCTATGAATTCACCAGCAATTGATAAAATTGAAGTTATCACTAAAGGTAGT
Organism: Desulfamplus sp.; assembly: GCA_015233755.1. GTDB lineage: Bacteria > Desulfobacterota > Desulfobacteria > Desulfobacterales > Desulfobacteraceae > Desulfamplus. The sequence continues at coordinate 4,832 of JADFXA010000030.1, forward strand.
GTGCGCAGATCAAGAATTTATTATCTTAAAAATCTTCGTGGTAAAGCTGCAAGAATTAAAGAGAAACTTTATATACACAACTAACTATTCTGCCAACCCAACTCACACCTTCCTCTTATCAGGATAAAAAATTATACAGTTAATTCTGATAAGGGGACACGATGAGTAGTAATAAAGCTGGTCAAAATATGATATATCCTATGTGGTCATTTGAAGATAATGCTGCATCAAAAGGTTATATGTATATAGCAGGTGTTGATGAGGCTGGTAGAGGTCCACTTGCTGGACCGGTTGTCTCTGCCGCTGTTATACTCCCACGCAATTTTTCATATCAAGGTCTTGCCGATTCAAAACAGCTCACCCCATTAAAAAGAGAGAAGTTTTATTCTATTATAATTGAGAATGCAATTTCAGCAGCAACTGCTATTGCCACACCTGAAGAGATTGATAGATTAAATATTTTACAAGCTTCTCTTCTATCAATGAAACGAGCAGTTGAGGATCTTGCAACGTTTAATAGAGAAATCTATCCTGACTACCTCCTTATTGACGGAATATTTAAGATTAACATAAGCTCTATAGCCCAGGAGACAATTGTAGATGGAGATGTAAAATCTATTTCCATTGCTGCAGCATCAATACTTGCTAAAGTTACACGAGATAAAATTATGCAAGAGCTTCATCTTCAATACCCCTGTTATGGATTTGACAGGCATAAGGGCTATCCCACCAAATCACATAAAGAGGCAATTGCTATTTATGGCCCCTCTCCTGTTCATAGAAAAACATTTAAAGGATGTTCATCTATAAAATAGAGTTGACTATGAAATTTGGACAACAAGCAGAAGAAAAAGCAGCTCTATTTCTTAAAGAGCAAGGATATAAAATAGTTGAAAGAAACTATAGAACAAGGTGGGCAGAGATCGACATTATTGCCTTAACTCATACAAATACATTGGTATTTATTGAGGTAAAGGCGAGGAACTCTACAAGGTATGGTACTCCTGCTGAAGCTGTCTCTCTATCAAAACAAAAAAAGATAATTTCAGCAGCATTGCACTATATCAGAGAAAAACAAGTCGTTGATACCAGAATTAGATTTGATGTGATGACGCTCCTTTTCCAAAATGGGAAGTATCAGATGGAAATTATACCTAATGCCTTTTATGCTGTCTAAATCCCAACAAAGTGGTATTTTCTACGTTGTAGCAACTCCTATAGGTAATCTCGAAGATATAACATTTAGAGCCATAAGGACTCTGAAAGAGGTCAACCTAATTGCCGCTGAAGATACAAGACATACAGTAAAACTTCTCTCGCATTACCAAATTGATACGCCTGTCATCTCATGCTACGAACACAATGAAGAGTCAAGAATCGATCTATTTATAGAAAAATTATCGCAAGGCTTTGATTTAGCATTGGTATCTGATGCTGGTACGCCTCTTATATCTGATCCCGGATATAAAGTTATAAGAGCGCTTACCGATGCAGGATTTCAAGTAATTCCAATTCCTGGTCCATGTGCTGCAATTGCAGGATTAAGTGTATCGGCTCTTCCAACTAACTCTTTTATATTTGTTGGATTTGTAAGTCGAAAACAAGGTAAACGTATTGCAGAACTTAAAAATATACTTGAGGCTTTAAAAGATAATCAGTCTACAGCAATATTTTATGAATCTCCTCACAGAATCATAAAATTAATCGAGGATATTTTAGATGTTATGGGTAATAGACCAGCAATGGTAGCAAGAGAGATGACTAAACATTATGAGGAGTATTTAAGAGGAAACTTATCAGATATACTGGAAAAGTTGCAATTAAAAGCCTCAATGAAAGGAGAGTTTGTACTTTTTGTAGGCTCAGGTATTAACATTGCTATGAATAAATACGTCGATAAAACCGACATTGATATTTTAGAATCTCAATCTATTTATGATGAAATTGATAAAGATATTATCTCAGAACTTGAATTATCAAAAATAAAAACTTCTTTACTTGCCAAAGCTCTTTCGCATAAATACAACCTTTCTCGCCAAGATATATACAGTCGTATTTTATCTATCCAATCTAAATAATATTCATTTACCTAAATTTTTCTCAATACAAAAATAAATCCGATTTTTATATTTATGTTTGACTGTTATTATATAGCCATATAAAACGATGATGTTTTTTTTAGTTACGGCAAATAAACTTTAAGTATAAAGTTGACCGTTAAAGTTACAATAGTAAATAAAAACAATAAAAGGAGATTTTAAATGAAAGCAGCTATTACAAAACAGTGTATGGGTGACAGGAATTGCAATAATCTTTGTCCAGAGGTTTTTGAGTATGACGAGGATCAGCTTCTATCAATTGTCAAATTTGATGTTATACCTAAACACCTTGAAGCTATTGTTCGCCAAGCAGCACATGAGTGTGGTGCCCAAGCAATAACTATTGAAGATTAAAACTAATAATATAAATAGAAATATTTTTTTAAACAACACCCAAACATAGAAGGAGACGGCTACAATGCTAAAATTCAGAGAGAGCAGAACAGCAAAAAATCTGCTCACAGCTTTTGCAGCAGAATCTCAGGCATCAGTCCGTTACAGATTCTTCTCTCAACGTGCCAATGATGATGGATTTATTCAAATTGCAAAAATTTTTCAAGAGACATCAGATCAAGAGTGTGAACATGCCTTGAGGTTTTTTAAATTTTTTAATGGAGGGGAGCTTGAGATCAACTGGAAATTTCCTGCTGGTGTAATTTTAAATACTCAGGCAAACCTTCTTTCTGCAGCAGACCTTGAACACTATATCCATACAGAGATGTATCCCGGATTTTCAAAAATTGCTATTGAAGAGGGATTTGAGCGGGCAGCAGAGACATTAGATGCAATTATTGTTGCTGAAAGGCAGCATGAAAAACTCTATCGGCAATTAGCTCATAACCTTGCTGAAAAAAGAGCATTTGAACGTGAGGAGGAAAAAAGATGGAGATGCCTTAGCTGTGGCTATATTCACACGGGTAAGAGTGTCCCAGAAAAATGCCCCGCATGTGTAAAACACTCAGGCTATTTTGAACTTCTTGGGGAAAATTGGTAAAAATTAATATAGTTCCTGCAAAACTTAAACCGACCGCTTTAGGTTTACTGTATAGAGAATGGGTTTTGCAGGAGTTCAAATTTAAAAGTTAAATTAATCAAAGTTCCATCAAATTAAAAAATGAGGAACTTATTTATTTTATTGGAGTTTTTATGAAAAAAAATAAACTACTCTTTTCTTTTTTCATTGCAGCTTTTTCTTTTATGATTTTCATTACATCTTTTGTAATTGCAGCAGAAAATAGAGGTGGAGCAACGTTGACGGTTGATGGTGGTTCTAAAGGTTCTATAATATTTCCACATAAAGCACATCAAGATGGACTCAAAGATTGCAACATTTGCCATTCAACATTTCCACAAGAGCTTGGAGTAATAAAACAACTCAAAGAT
>JADFXA010000030.1:8525-9204 GCA_015233755.1 Desulfamplus sp.
AACGATTTTAGCTGATTGACTTTAGCCATACATACTGATATTGTATATTCCTTATGAATATAGGAAATATTGTAGAATATATTGATCAACAGAAGATAATATGTGCTGTTGTATTGCAGATAAAAAATCAGCGGTTGAGACTTCTTACAGAACATAATAGAGAAGTAAATCTAACAACTGGAAGAGTTTCCCATATTTCCAGTGAGCTGCTTGATATTACTGCAAATAGAGATTTTCTTGTCAGAAACCTTAAACAGTTTTCTACACTGCGACAGGAGATGTCAAATAGCATAAATATCAAGGAGTTATGGGAATTGCTCCATGAAGAAGAAGTTCCCATTGACCTCGAAACCATGACATCATTCTGTTTTGACCCACCTCAAACATCAAACCATGAAGCATCAGTTATAAGAGCATTTTTTAACGACAAACTCTACTTTAAATTTAGTCAAGATAGTTTTACACCAAACTCACCACACTTGATTGAGACGAGGTTAAAACAGCTAGAGGAGATTGAAAAAAAAGAGAGATTGATAGAACAAGGTGCTGCATGGCTTAAAGAGATTGAAAAAGGAAGTATTTGCCCTGTTCCTGATCCTCAAATAAATAGTATTCTACAAGACTACTACATTTACGAAAAGGAGAGTAAAACCGCAGTCGATGCCCGTGCAATAATGGC
>JADFXA010000030.1:9298-10272 GCA_015233755.1 Desulfamplus sp.
GACATTCCTATATCCTTTCCAGAGGAAGTTCTCAAACAATCTAAAGAGCTTGTACTCAAATGCAATGATTTTACAAAAGACCCCAAACGCAGGGACTTGCGCGATATTCCACTGATAACAATAGATGGTCAGTCAACATTAGATTTTGACGATGCAATAAGCCTGCAAAAATTGGACGATGGCTATATTCTTGGGATTCATATTATTGATGTTGGTTTTTATATAAAAGATGGAGACCCTATTGATAAACATGCCCGAACAAGAGGCAGCTCAATTTATATGCCTGACGATAAAATCCCCATGCTTCCACCAGAGCTATCTGAAGGGCTTTGTAGTCTAAAAGAACAAGAGGCAAGACCGGGTATCAGTACTCTTGTTAGACTCAACCGTTTTTTTGATATAATTGATTATGATATTGTAGCAAGTATTATACAGGTTCATCACCAGATGACCTATACAGAAGCAAATATTATGAATGGCGAAGATGACCCAATAACAACACTCTATAGGCTTGCTACAGTTTTAAGAGATAAAAGGCTTAAAGCAGGGGCTGTCCATATTACACTGCCAGAGATAAATATTTGGATTGAAGAAGATGGAGAGATTGGAATTTCAAGGATAGATAGAGAAAATCCTTCCAGAATGCTTATCTCAGAATTTATGATCCTTGCAAATTCACTTATGGCTGAATTTTTAGTAAAGAATAATATGCCTGCTATATTCCGCTCTCAGCCAGACCCAAAGCAGAGGCTTTTTCATGGAATTGAATCTTCAATCTTCTTGAATTGTATGCAAAGAAAACAGCTCAATCGTGCAATTATTGGCACAAAGCCTGAAAATCATTCGGGACTTGGTGTGCGTGCCTATCTTACAGCAACATCACCTATAAGAAGATATTACGATCTTTTAACCCAACGTCAAATACGTGGAGTTCTTGGATACGAAAAGCCTTACTCTAAAAATGACCTTGATCA
>JADFXA010000030.1:10662-14248 GCA_015233755.1 Desulfamplus sp.
TGACCTATCAAGGCTTTGAATTACACGAATATAGTCGTTTCCATTTTCCTTGATGCCCTGTTCAATTGCTCTTATAAATTCTTCTGGTGGTTTTTGTTCAGACAAATCAAAAGAGTTTATCCCTCTATCCCACATTTTAATAGTGTCATCATGCTCTTTAATTAATGATGTACTTTTGCCGTCATTTCCAGAGAGAATAATCTCTTTTGATTTATTAAGGCGTTTTACAAAATCATCAAGTCTGCTTATTCTTTCATCAATTGCTGATTTTAAAGTATTTTGCATACCTAAAAGCAACTGTTCGGAAAGTAATCTTTCTTGCAATACCTTTCTTGATAAACTTGATGAATCATCTGCTGAAGAGTTTGAGTTTGATAGCAGATTAGTTCTACATACAAAAATAGGTCTGATATGAACATACCAGCTCATAAGGCTTATAAGACCAGCAATATAGAGAATATTGTTTTTAAATATTCGTTTTACGTTGGAGTATATCCCGATTTTTCTATCTAAAACAGCCTCTTTGAGACCACCCCCAAACATCAACTTATCAGTTTCTGTAATATCTTTTCGCCAAATTGTGCCAGCGGCTGTAACAGAACCAAATGGCAGACGACAAGGCCCCACAACCCCACCCTGCCCTCCAAGAAATATTGGATGGCTTTTTATCATAACACCTTGATAGACATTTCCAAACATTGACGGTGTAGCCTTGTCTTGATTTGGAGTGTAATTAAAATGGATAAATGAGGAGCCGACTTCGCTATGATTTTTTCTGCTTGTTCCTCCAGCCATTAAGCAGTCACAGAAGTTGATGAGACTTCCAAGCGTTACAAATGGAAATAAGATCGTCTGTTTTAATCCAACAGTGTGGGCAGCATTTGCACCCTCTTCCAAAATTGTTCCACCTCTAACATGAGCACCAGAGCCAAAGCTGTTATTGCCTGCAAAAAGAGATTTTTGAAAAAAACCACCGTTGAGACGACTCCCTTTACCCACAAGGACGTTATCAAGAGTTACTGGTCCCTCCAGGCCAAGTGTTGTGTCTGACATTATAAGGGTCTCTTTGCCCATGAGTTTTGTGAAAGGATACAAAGTTACGTTGTCTCCTGAAATTCTCTCTATATCAACATCATCATCAATAAATATAGATTCAGGGTTTAGGAGTTTCACCCCTTTTTTAATCAGTAAATTAATTTTATCCAATTTCTTACCTTGTGCCATACTTGTATCGTCAAATTAAAAGAGGTTTGATCTTTTAGTAGATTTGACAACTTTTAAAAAGTTATCAAATCTCTAAATATAATTTTGAACTCTTATTTATTACGTTCAAAAGATGAGCAAACTAAAATCTATAAATCACGCTGCCCCAGGTAAATCCAGCACCAAAACCGATAAACATAACGGTATCTCCCTGTTTGCCAACGAGATTTTGCTCTAAAGCCTCATCTAAAGCAATTGGAATACTTGCAGCAGTGGTATTTCCATATTTTTGGATATTATTAAAAATTTTAGCCTCATCTATTTTCATAAATTGTTGATATGCCTGATTTATCCTTAAATTTGCCTGATGTGGAAAAATTAGATCAATATCATCTATGGTTAGTTGAGTTTTATTTAAAATCTCTTTTGTTACTTCAGGTAATTTTTTGACCGCTGTTTTAAATACAGATTGCCCATTCATAACTGGATAATAACGGGCAACCTCCTCTCCTTCTAAACCTAACGCCATTCTATCAGGAAGTCTTGAAGCTGGAAGCTCAGTCATCAAAGCATCAGCGCCTTTTCCGTCAGCATGGAGAACTGACGCAAGAACTCCTATATTTTCATCAGTCTCAACTCCCTCAACGCAAACAGCACCTGCACCATCACCAAAAAGAACAGCAACATCTCTTCCTCTTGTTGTTTTATCAAGACCAGAGCTATGGATTTCTGCTCCAACAATCAAAATTTTATTTGCAAGTCCGCTCTTTATATAAGCATCAGCAGTAGCAAGACTATATAGGAATCCTGTGCATTGTTGTCTTATATCAAGAGCTGGAGTTGACTTTAAACCAAGTTTAGTCTGTAAAAGACAGCCTGATCCGGGGAAAAAAATATCAGGACTTAGAGTTGCAAAGATTATAAAATCAATATCTTCAGGCTTCCAGCCAGCTTTTTCTAATGCCTTGTGTGATGCCTCAAGCCCAAGATCAGACGCTCCCATTATTTCACCTTCAGGCACCCAATAACGCTGTTTTATTCCAGTTCTTTGCTGTATCCACTCATCTGATGTATCCATCATTTTTGTAAGATCATGATTCGTAACAAGACGTGATGGAATAGCCTTTCCTGTTCCTCTTATAACTGTTTTTTTTATCATCTTTTTATATGTTCCCTAAAATTTTTAGATTTTGTTTACTCCCTCGACTGAAAAGCGAAAGGTTGGTGGGTAAGGGTTACGGAATTACTTTAATTTAAATTTGACAAATCTTAGAAGTTGTCAAATTTTTATATCAAATTTATCTTTATAAGAATTTATCTTTCAATGCAAGATATGTTAAACATAAACCATCTACCCTGTTTTCCTTGACAGGTTTATTTTATTCTATTACAGCTTTTAAAAACGTTATCTTTATTTGGTAGTTGTGGCTAAAACAATATATGAGGTAAAAAAATTATGGCAATTTCTCTTGTAAAAGGTCAGAAAATCTCTTTGGAAAAAGAGGCTGGAACAGGACTTACAAAAGTTATTATGGGTCTTGGTTGGGACGCAAAAAAGAAAAAAGGGCTTTTTGGTTTTGGCTCTAAAGATCAAAGTATTGATCTTGACGCATCATGCGTTATTTTTGATGAAAACAAGAATATGATTGATACAGTATGGTTTCGCCAGCTCAAAAGCAAAGATGGTAGTATTATCCATACAGGCGACAACAGAACAGGTGATGGAGAGGGAGATGATGAACAAATTATTGTTGATCTTACCAAAGTCCCAGCACAAGTTAAAACTCTTATGTTTATTGTAAATAGCTTCACAGGACAAAATTTTGGTGAAATTGAGAACGCCTTTACGCGAATCGTGAACCATGCAAACAATAAAGAGATTGCACGATATAACTTAAGTTGTAACGGCAATCACACCGCCATGTTAATGGCAAAAGTTTATAAGCACAACAATGAGTGGAAAATGCATGCATTAGGTGAAAATTGTAGTGGCAGGACATTCCATGAACTTATGCCTATTATGCAGGCAAATTTATAATTTTTTTCAACAGTATATAAATTTTTACCAACATCTAAAATATTATTTATATAAAAATAAGGAGTTTTGAAATGGCCGTATCTTTAAGCAAAGGTGGACGTATCTCTTTAAGCAAGGAAGCCCCTGGATTATCAAAGATTTATATTGGACTTGGCTGGGATTGCAGAACTACTGATGGTTCAGCATTTGATTTAGACACATCTGTGTTTTTGCTTAATTCATCTGGCAAAGTTCGCAATGATAGCGATTTTGTCTTCTACGGAAATCTCAAAGCTATTGACGGTGCTGTAGAACATCTTGGGGATAACTTAACAGGTGCTGGTGAAGGAGATGACGAGGTAATCA
>JADFXA010000310.1 GCA_015233755.1 Desulfamplus sp.
ATTCGATTCAACAGACGCTCTTATTTTACGGCAAACATCTTCATTGGTTTCACCAAAATATTGCCTTCTCTCGGAATGACCTATAATTACATAACTTACTCCCGCACTTTTAAGCATAGTAGCAGAAATCTCTCCTGTATATGCACCTTCTTTCTGATAGAAAAGATTTTGTGCCCCAACATTTACAATATTATTTATATGTTTAAGAGTTTCGCTAACAAGAGCGAGTGATGTAAAAGAAGGTGCTATCATTATATTTATATCAGTAATATTTTGGACAAGCTCTGCAAGTCGCTTTGCTGTTTCAACTGCTTCTGAGCATGTTTTAAACATTTTCCAGTTACCAGCAATTAATGGAGTTCTTTTCATTTTAAACATCCTTAAATTTTATCTAAGTATATTTTATTCTCTCTTTTCTCCTCTAAGTATACCACTTGCAAGCGCTATGCTTTTTTTACCTTCCATAACAATATGCTCTACAGCTTTTTTTATATCCATTTTTTCTCTTATGCTTATAGCCTTTATCAACATTGGTAGATTTATGCTTGAGATAACTTCAACAAAACCCTCCTCAAGAAACGAACAGCTTAAATTATAGGGAGTGCCGCCAAACATATCTGTAAAAATAATAACGCCCTTATCTCCTTGAACTCGTTTTATACCTTTTTTTATTTTATTACGGAGAACTTCGGGAGAATCTTTAACATCAACTGAAATAAAAAAAATATTTTCTATCTTCTCATCAGAGGTAAGTTCAACTGCTTCAATCAATGCTTGTCCAAGATTAGCATGAGTTATAATTAAAATACCAGTCATTATTTTATTAAATTCCTAAATTTCAAACCATTACTCTATGATTTTAAATATTTTGTAATTACGATTCTATCAAATCTCTGTCAATATCTCTGTGGATGATTCCAGCTTTAATACCCATGTTGTTAAAATGATCAAATATTTTTCTTGCAATGGCAACGCTTCTATGTCTCCCACCTGTGCAACCCACAGCAATTGTTAAGTAGGCTTTACCCTCTTTTTGATAAAGTGGAAATAGATAATCAAGAAGATCAAGGTATTTAGCAAGAAAAATATTTGTCTCATTTAATGATAGGACAAAATTTTTTACATCATCTGATTCACCGTCTTGATTTTTTAAGGAGGGGATAAAAAAAGGATTGGAAAGAAATCGCATATCAATGACAAGATCAGCATCAGGTGGAATTCCATACTTAAAGCCAAATGATACGATATTAGTTTTCATTGAGATGTGTTTTTTGGAATCCTTACCAAAAGCAATCGCTATAATCTCTGCTTTAAGGCGGTGTGGACTATATGTTGATGTATCAATAATTATCTCTGAACTATTTTTAATAGCAGCCATCTCTTTTTTTTCTGAGAATATGCTCTCTATAAGGCTTGCATTATGGGATATTGGATGGTGTCTTCGTGTCTGGCTAAATCTTTTTATTAATGTAGTTTCATCAGCATCAAGAAAAATAGTTACTGGGTTAAACCCACGCTCTCTTAACACCTCAATAGTTACAGCATACTGATTTACAAACTCTTTTTCTCTCATATCCATAACAAAGGCAAAGCCTTTGATTTTAGGGTCATTTTTCAAAGGAAGATCAAGAAATTTAGGCAAAAGAGCCATGGGCATATTATCTACACAGTAGAACCCCCCATCTTCAAATGCTGCCATAGAAGTAGTTTTACCTGAACCGGATATTCCTGTAATAATAAATATTTTCTGATGTTTCATCTTTTATTATTCACTAAAGGGTTTCCCTAAATCAAACATGATAGAGATAAATAATAATGAGCTAAAATTCTTCATCAATAGAGTTAATAATCTGTTCTAACTCTTCAATAGATTCAGCTTTTAAGAGACTTTCCTTAAAATGGCTCTGCTTTAGGAGTCTTGAAATATAGGCAAGGACGCTTAAATGAACTCCTGTAGAATTTGCAGGTATTATTAGAAGAAAGAAAATATGAACCGGTCTATTGTCTAAGGAGTCAAATTCAATACCCTCGCGGCTTAGTCCAAAGCCAACAACAATTGAGTTTATATTAGCAAGTTTGCCATGCGGTATGGCAATTCCGCCTCCAATTCCTGTACTACCAAGCTGCTCTCGCTCAAGAAGAATTTTTACAATATCTTGTGTTGATGTTTCGGTTCTAGTTGAAACAGCTTTAGCAAGCTCTTCAAGAACACATTTTTTATCTTTTGATTGTAAATCTGCAACGATTGAATCTTTATCAAGAATATCTGATAGTTTCATTAAATTTATTAGCCTTCATAATTTAAATAGATTTGACAACTTTAAAAAGCTGTCAAATCTATGTCAAAATAAAATCTCTTACTGAGGTTGAATGAGCCCTATATTTCCATCACTTCTCTTGTAAAGAACATTTAGGCGCTCAGTTCGTGAGTCGTTAAAGACAAAAAAGCTCTCTTTACTCGAATTTAACTCAATTACTGCGTCATCAATATCCATTGGTTTGTAGTCAAGAGTCTCTATAACTATGTTATAGGATTTTTTTTTTTCTGCTTCAGACCCAGCATCTTCTAAATCAATTTCATCATTTTTAATTGTCTCTTTGCCACCTGACATATGATTTTTTTGTTTTTCTTTATGTTTTGTAATCTGTGATTTGATCTTATCCATTAATGTATCTATTGAAGAGTACATATTTTCAGATTCCTCTTTTGCATGAATCTTTAATTTATCACAGATAAGGGTTATTTCAGCAATGTGTCTTATCTTTTCAACTGACAGCACAACATTCGCCTCGGCAGGAGTATCCAACATCTTGTCAAACCGGTCTAATTTTTTCTGAACATAGGATTTGAGAGCATCGGAAGGATCGATCTTTTTAAAAGTTACTGATGTTTGCATAAAAGCCCCCTT
>JADFXA010000311.1 GCA_015233755.1 Desulfamplus sp.
TTAAGCAAATTAACAGAAGAGCTTTTTAATAGAATCTGCCATCTATAACGCATTGATATTTTAGGGATACCTGCCTCAATTGGTCCAAGCATCTCAATGGAATTGTTTAGTAAAGAGCCAGATTCTAATGATGCTCCATTAGAATCTGGATTAGCTGCCTCAGCGTTCCCACAATTGCATTGAGCCGATGATAATCCATCAATAAAATTTTTACACAAATTTCCAACTAAAATAGCATGTGCTTTAACCTTTTCTATATCAAAGCCTGAAATTTTAAGCTGGATAATCCTTGAAAATGGAGGATATGAGAGTGCCTGTCTAAATGGAATCTCACTGTAATAGAATTGGACAAAATCCTGATTTTTAGATGCTTCAATGCTGAAGTGATCAGGGTTGTAGGTCTGCATGATAACTTTTCCGATTTTATCGCCTCTTCCAGCACGTCCTGCAACCTGTGCAAGAAGTTGAAATGTTCGCTCTCCAGCACGAAAATCAGGAAAATTTAAAGATAAATCAGCACATATAACACCAACAAGAGTAATAGCTGGGAAATCATGACCTTTTGCAAGCATCTGAGTCCCAACAATGATGTCAACTGTCCGATTTTTAACTTTTTTTAAAATTTGAACAGTAGCACCTTTTTTGCTGCCTGTATCTTGATCAAGCCTTATAATTCTTGCGTCAGGAAACATTGATTTTAAAAGGTTCTCAATTTTCTCTGTCCCAAATCCTAAAGGTTTTATATTAGTTGAGCCACACTTTTGGCACTTAATATCTGACAAAACCTTTGTTTTATAAAAAGTTCTGCCAGTTGGTGTTTTTATAGATGATGTGTTTATAGTTGATGAGATCGCAAATCCACAGAGATGACACCTAAATTCACTGCTATCTTTGTGAAGCGTCAAAGTAATGTCGCAAAATTTACACCGAAGAGCCTCACCGCACGATTCACACACAGGAAAAGTTGAAAAACCTCTACGATTTAAAAATATAAGAGCCTGCTCACCTTTTTTAAGACAATCCACGATTGATTTTGATAGCTCTGGCGTAATTAATTTCTCCTGCCAACTACAATCTTTATATTTTTTTAGATCAACAAGTGTAATTTCAGGAAGTGAGTGGCGATTCACTCTATTTTTCAAAACAAGCTCTTGAAACTTGCCGTTACAAGCATTGTAGTATGACTGTATTGATGGAGTTGCAGAGCCAAGAATTACGGTGATATTGTTCTGTTGTCCTCGAACTAATGCAAGGTCTCTTGCATTATATCTAAGACCTGTCTCCTGTTTGTAAGATGTATCGTGTTCTTCATCAACAATTATGATTCCAAGATTATCAACAGGTGCAAATATTGCAGATCTTGCACCAATTACAATTGAGAGCTCTCCTTTTGCGATTCTATACCATTGATCAAGAAGTTCTCCTCTTGAAAGTCCGCTATGAATTACAGCAATGGTTTTGCCAAATCTTGCTCTAAAACGCCTCTCTGTTTGAGATATTAAAGAGATTTCAGGCACAAGGATAATTGCACCTCTTCCTCTATTCACAGCCTCTGTTACAAGACGCATATAAACTTCAGTTTTACCACTTCCTGTAACGCCAGTTAGAAGATAGCGTTGAAAACCAGGCTCTCTTTTATCAAATCCAGCCTCCATTTTTTCTTTAACCTGATTCACGACTCTAGCTTGCTCATCAGTTAGCTTAGGTGGAATATCAGGGTCAACAGTATCGCCAAAAGGATCTCTAAATACTTGCTTCAAAGTTATTGTAAGATAACCATCTTCTGCCATGATTGGCACTAATTTTGGAGCTGTTGGGACATCTTGTTTTAAAGCTGTCAAAGAAATTTCTTTGTGCTTTTTTACAATATCAATAATCTCTTGCCGTTTTTTTGATAATTTATTTATCACCATTTCAGAAAAAATATGATCTGAAATAGTGATAAATTTCTCCATCTTCACCTGTGTTTTATCTTTTTTAAGCTCAGATCTGATTTCAAGCAACTCATCTTTGACCATCTTATTTATTAATGCGTGGGTTACCGTGCAATTCTTACTATTAGTCTTTTTGCTATCTGTAAGAAGTTTAAGGGGCAGCGTTCCTCCTGCTGATTGAAGTTGCTCAATTACATAGATTTCAGCAGGAGTTAGGCTGTTTTGATTATTTACAGAGGATTTTGTTGGGGTATTGTAATTATTTGTATTTTGAAGAGCAAAGTTATTATGAATAGCACCTTTATGATTAGAACCATTATTTAATAAAAATTGACTCCCTTTTTCTGTAATTACAACCAAAGCTACATCATGGCTATCAAGACCAGAAGGAAGAGCACTCTTTATAACCTCACCAACTGGGTGAATGTAGTAACGAGAAATCCAATTAAAAAATTGAACCATAGAGGGTGGGAAAAGGGGGATATCATCTAACAGATCAAGAATCAGCTTTGGCTTGTATCCAACTTGATTATCATCTCTTTTACCAATTTTACTGACAATATATCCTGTTATCCTACGCTTTCCAAATGGAACAAGAACCCTCATACCTATTAGTGCACTATTTGCAAGATATTCAGGAACTTTGTATGTAAATATCTGGTTTACAGGAAGAGCAACCGCAACTTCAATATATTGGTCGCTGTGGGAATATTGAGATTTTCCAAATTGATCGTTTTTCATGGCTTATGCTTTCACCATAAATAGGGAAAAATATCAATAGCTCCTTCACAATCTTATTGTTATAGCCGTGCTATTTACCTGATTTCTTGTTAAGAATAACGTAAAGCCAATAGGATGGCCAAGATTTTTCTGCCACCCTATTAATCGTCAGGTTGTCATATTCTGAACTCTTTATTTTTTTAAACTCTTTCCGATACTCCATGCTTTTCCGATATTTTCACCGACAGACCAGT
>JADFXA010000312.1 GCA_015233755.1 Desulfamplus sp.
TGTATATGATTCGATTGCTTCGCCGTGCCATGCTTCACCTGTCATCTCATATTTATCAATTAAGTTAAGCTCTTTACTTTGTTCTACTATCTTTTGAACAAGCTCATCAGAAGATGCGGAAAAGAAGAGAAATGAAAAACCATCTTCTTCCCAATTACCTATAAAATTTGAATTGTTAGTAGAGTCTTGTTCATCATATATGGCAATAAACTTCTCCAATTCACTACCTCTAATGACTCCTTTAAGGTAGTATATCCAAAGATTTTCATAGGGGTTTGACAACAGTCACCTCTTTTGAAGAAGCTATTTTTTTATCCTCTTCCATTGAGTGATGAACAAACCATTTAAGCAAAAATTGTACAAACTTATGATATTCATCCATATTATCATCTATTGAGTTAATCCTATTGGTTAGCAAATCAATCAAATCCCTATGAAGCTCCTGATGCTCTTTGAGGCGAGCATAGTTAATGTGCATCATAATATTCTCTTCACTATAAAAGTGAAATTTTGCATAATATACAAGCTCCATAAACAATCTTTGACAATAGGCGTGTTCATTTTTTTCCATCATAACTGTAGTAATACGCTTAATCGATGACAAAAAATATTGATGCTGATAATCAATTTCTGCAATGCCTGTATTGTATTCATCTTTCCATTTTAAATCTAAAGTAGAATATCTATTATGATTAGGACTATTCTTTCTCTCCATGCTCCACCTCCTATCTATATTTTGTTTTTATCGCCTTTTCAAAAGCTACAAGCAAGTTATAAGTTATGAACATAGTTATCAACATAGTATGTTCATAACTCATAAGTTATGAACATCTTTTTAAAACGTGTTCATAACTTATGAGTTATGAACACGTTATGAACATAGTTATGAACATTTTTAGACCCTATTTTTATATTAAAATTCAAATAGTTATCATAGTTATGAACATATGAACATAGCTTATTATTATAATTATTCTTTTAAAAAGATATAATTATAAATAAACCAAATATGAAAAATTATTTAAACATCTTAAATTTTTAAAATGAGATTATTTAAATTATAAAGAGTATTTCTCTTTAAAAAAATCCATCACAAAAGTGATATGTTTTTTCATAGAGGTATATGATTGATAAGAATCTCTACTCTTTATTGAATTCACTATACTATGATGTTGGCCAATAATAATATCAATATTATCCATATTCTCATAAAGCCCTGCTAAATTCTCTTTTATTCCATAAAATAAATAATCATAGAAATTACGCATAATTAGAATATGTAAAGGGTTTTTTGTAGCATATGCAATAGCCATGTGAAATGAGGTATCAGCTTCTGTACCAAGACGACCTGAATTAATCTCTTTTTTCATCTCTTCAATGCTGTGTTCCATTGCATTGATATCTTGTTCATCAGAACGCATTGCTGCAAGTGCAGCAGCATTACACTCAAGACCCATTCTAACCTCTAACAAATCTTGAATTGAGGCATCTTGTGTCTGCATAGCTTTTGCTAAAGGGCTCTGCTCATCAAAATCGTATGATTTCACAAATGTCCCCTGTCCTTGTTTTTGAGCAACTAACCCCATAGCTACAAGCCGCTGGATAGCATCACGAATTGTGGTTCTGCTAACCTTCATTGCATCTGCAAGTTCACGCTCAGGCATCAATTTTTCACCAGGTTTTAGTTTGCCTCTATAAATAAGCTCTCTTATCTGATCAAAGACTTGATCTGATATTCGTTTGGCTTTTATAGGCTTTATAGGTATATTCATAATATCTGTTCCTAAAACTTAAATGATATAAGCAATTTATATCACAAGGTTAATAGCACTTTTTAATTGCTCATAAATATCTTGACCTTTTGAATCATACAAAAAAATTACTTTATCATTTATCTATTTTCCAAAAACTCTTCAACATTCGATCCAATATCCTTAATTATTTGCCTCAATAATATTGGTGAAATATCTCTTCCTGCATGAACAGGAACTGTAGTTCCACGACCATCAGAATGACGAAACTGTTTATGAGAGCCTTTTTGGCGCACCTCATAAAAACCAAGTTGTTCAAGTATCATAATAACATCTTTTGGCTTTACAACTGGTGTTATGCTCATAATTATGCCACCATAAGATTCTGCGTTCCAATAAATTCAGATTCAATTTCTGGAATCCCATCTTCAAGAATCATTTCAATTACTTCTTTCATATTTCTATTTAACTCATCTATAGTTTCGCCTTGCGAATGTGCCCCTTGTAATCCTGGAACAAAACCAACGTAAAGTCCTGTTTTATGACACTTTTCAATTATAGCAGTGTATATTTTCATGGATTCTCCTTGTTTTATATGGCCATTTACTAAAGCCTATTACGCACAGCCTTTGCATAAAGTTCAATCGGGTGGCACACTTTTATATCAAGATTTTTCTTTGCAAGCATATCAGAAATCTGAACCATACACGCTGGACAACCTGTTGCAACTGTTGAGCAGTTGGTATTTGCAATATTTTTGCTTTTTATCTGACCAATTTCTGAAGATATATCATAGTGATAAAGGTTAAAACTTCCTCCCATTCCACAGCATTTATCACAACCCTCCATTTCAACAAGAGTGC
This sequence comes from Desulfamplus sp., assembly GCA_015233755.1. GTDB lineage: Bacteria > Desulfobacterota > Desulfobacteria > Desulfobacterales > Desulfobacteraceae > Desulfamplus. Next base: position 2,615 of record JADFXA010000312.1, read on the forward strand.
TTCCAGAGGACTTTATCAAAATTCTTGGCTCTTTGAACACTCCAAGTGATTTTTTTAAATGACATGGATCATGATAGGTTACAATCTGTTCTGACCGTATAGAATCTCCATCCATCTTTACTTCTGCATATTCTGATAAAACCTTGGCTTTATTAACTAAGAACTGATTTATATCAAGAGTTTTGTGCGATAGCTCTTTAATTTTCTCCCTTGTTTTGCTTGCATTTCCTTTATAGATTGATGGCCACAGCTTTTTAATTGTTGAGGTGCAAGTTGCACAAGCTGTTA
>JADFXA010000313.1 GCA_015233755.1 Desulfamplus sp.
TTGAATTTCACTCTTCTCCCATACCTTTTAAAGGACAAACTATTTTATTTGCAGTTATTCACGACATAACTGAGCGTAACCGGATAACAGAAGTGCAACATTTTCTTGCACAAACAAGCAGTGTTAATACTGAAGAACCGTTCTTTAATGTTCTGGCGAGATATTTAGCTATTAGCCTTGAAATGGATTTTGTATGCATTGACATACTTGAGGGGGACGGATTAACTGCCAAAACATTAGCAGTATGGTGTGATGGTCACTTTGAAGATAATGTCATATATGCTCTTAAAGACACACCTTGCGGAGAGGTTGTAGGAAAGCGAGTTTGTTGTTTTCCTGCAAATGTATGTAATTTTTTTCCAAAGGACCAAGTCCTTCAGGAACTCTCTGCAGAGAGTTATATTGGTGTAACTCTCTTTAACCATTCTGGAAAACCAATAGGTCTTATTGCTGTTATAAGAAGAAAACCGCTCTTAAACTCAACTATTGCACAAAAAATACTACAATTTGTGGCAATACGTGCAGCCAGCGAACTGGAACGAATGAATGCCGAGAATATTCTCAGAGAGCGTGAAGAACAATTCCGTACCCTTGCTACACTTGCACCTGTAGGCATATACTACACAGATGCAGATGCAAATTGTCTATACACAAACCCAGCATGGTGTAAAATGGCTGGCTTAACGTCTGATGAGGCTTTTGGAAATGGCTGGCTAAAAAGTTTACACAAAGACGATCGGGAATTAGTCGTTTCAAATTGGGGTAAGATGACAAAATCCAGAGGAGAATGGGGTATGGAATACCGTTTCCAGACTCGTGAAGGTATTATAACCCATGTTTATGGATTGGCAGCTCCTCAATATGACGAATCAGGAAAGATTCTTCGTTATGTTGGAGTAAATCTTGATATTACAGATAGAAAACTAACAGAAGAGGAACTTCTTAAAGCAAAACAAGCTGCAGAAGAAGCCACTCAAGCCAAATCAACATTTCTTGCCAACATGAGCCATGAAATACGAACTCCCATGAATGCAATTATAAACATGAACAAACTTCTACTTAATACATCTCTTAATGAAGAACAAAAAGAGTATGCAAAAATTGCCATGAGTTCTTCTGAAATTTTACTCTTCCTGATTAACGACATTTTAGATTTTTCCAAAATAGAAGCTGGGAAATTGGAACTTGAAAACATTAATTTTAGTCTAACTGATATTATTACATCTATTATAACAATAGTAAAAATCAAAGCTAAAGAAAAAAAACTTTTGCTTGAATATGTAATTGACGATGACGTCTATCCATACCTTATAGGAGATCCGGGTCGGGTGCGTCAGATTCTTCTTAATTTTCTGAACAATGCCATTAAATTTACAGAGCAAGGAAGCGTAACTCTTCATGTCTCTATAGAAAACAATGTGGAAAATAGAGCCGATAATCATTCTAAAATAGATACACATACTACAATCAAATTCAGCATTAAAGATACAGGTATCGGAATCTCAGAGAAACACAAGGAGAGGTTATTTAAATCATTTTCACAGGAAGAGGCATCAATTTCTCGCAAATACGGTGGTACAGGATTAGGATTAGCGATTTCAAAACAACTTGCAGAGCTTATGGGTGGTGAAGTTGGCGTTAAGAGTACAAAAGGGGTTGGAAGCATATTTTGGTTCACAGTAAAATTTGAAAAAAATATTAAATTATTTGGCACAGAGATTATAACTAACAATGTTTGCGAAGCGTCAGAATCAACGCTCCATAAGCCAAATCTATCAAATGCAAAAATTTTACTTGCAGAAGATAATATCATGAATCAAAAAGTTGCATTGGCAATGCTTAGAAAGTCTTCCATTACGATTGATATTGCAAATAACGGCAAAGAGGCTGTTGAAGCTGCCAGAAAAAACCATTATGATCTTATTCTCATGGATATGCAAATGCCTGAATTAGATGGTATTGAAGCTACGAAAATTATTAGAAGTTGCCACAATAATAATTTAAATAGTAAAATTCCTATTGTGGCAATGACAGCAAATGCCACAATAGGAGATAGACAACAATGCTTTGACGCTGGGATGAATGATTATATCTCAAAGCCAGTTGATTCTGATGAACTTCTGTTAATTCTCTCTAAATATATCAGCTCTGGTAAAACAGATGAGGATAATGAGGTCAAAATTATAGAATCCGCAACTTCTATTGCTCCATCTACTATTGTTACCACATCTTCCCCTCTCTTTTATTCCGATTCATCTCCTCCTATCTTTGACCGTAATGCTTTTTTAAATAGGCTTGGCGGGAACGAAGAAGCTTTAAAAAAGCTTATAGTAAATCTTCCGCAATATTTTGCCTCAAATATGGAAAATCTAAAAACTGCTATAAATGACAAAGATGCCATTGAAATAAGATTTTATGCCCATACAATAAAGGGAATAGCTCTTAATGCATCTGCAAAAAGAGTGGTGTCTATTGCTCAACAGATCGAATTTGCTGGAAAAGAAAAACGAGTTGATGATGCCTGTATTATGTTAGAAGAACTTGCAAATCAAATAATGATATTCAACTCAACGCTATGCAATATGTATCCTGAAGTTTTCAACAGCTAACCTTATATATATTTGTAATCTCCATAGCAACTTCATCTTGATCTATTGAATTGCAATCAATAGTTATATCAGCATATTTTTTATACAGAATCTGACGTTCTTCATAAAGGTCTCTGAATGTTTGATTAGGAGACTTGGAAATGCCGCGCGTTGCGAAATTTTTAATTCTCCTCTCAAGCTCTTCATAAGTCACATATAAAAATACAATTTTTGATATATACACTCTTTCCCTACTTTCAAATAGGCTTTTTTGACCAAGAGAAATCCACTTGTCTTTGATG
>JADFXA010000314.1 GCA_015233755.1 Desulfamplus sp.
GGTGGGGCAAACAGCTTTGGAATCAGCGAGGGTGGAGCAAGCAACTTTGGAGTCAGCGAAGACGGGGCAGACTAATTTTACAGGTAAATCAAAAAAACGCTTTGCAGCATCTTCATCAAGAGGCTCTCCAAAATCTGAAATTGCTGTTATTAACAGGTGGTCTTGTTCATCAGCACCGTTTATTGACAGCAAAGAGAGATTAAGAACTCCTGATTTATTTTTAAACGGCTCAAGGCTGTTTGCCTTTTGAGACCATGAAGAGTAGTCAAATACAACATGAGAAGGTTCTGGATTTATATTTTTTGATTCTGAAATAATATGTTGTGCCAACGGATGACCAATTCTGTAGCGGTGGGAATCAATATTTTTTCTTGTTAAAGCATAAGTGCCAGTTGAAATTGAAAGGCTGTTATTAAAAGGCTTGGTTAGGTTGAATGTAAGATTTTCATTATCAAAATCAGCTTTATCTTTTAGTGCAAATTTTGTGAGCCTCCAAAGCATTGAGTCATATTTGTTTAAATACTCTCTACTCTCTGTAAGGTTGATGCGAAGGCGGTCATGGACATCAGCATCAAAGTTCTCCAGCAGTTTTTTACGGGTATCGGTCATTGTTTCTGTAATCTTAGCTTCCATCTCCTGCTGTAAGCGGTTAAATTCAGCCTCTATATCTTGGGTGGTTCTACAGTTTTGATAGATTGCAGCTATTCTTTTTTCAAAATCAACCCCAGACTCTATTGAGCCGAGAACTTCATCACTTGCACCAAACACACCTGAAAAGAGTTTAAACTTCTGGTCTAAAAGTTCATAAACCCTCTGATCAGCAGCATTTTTACGGTTGATGAAATTTATAACAACAACATCATGTTTCTGACCATACCTATGACAACGCCCGATACGCTGTTCAATTCTTTGTGGATTCCAAGGCAGATCATAATTCACAACCATAGAGCAGAATTGAAGGTTGATTCCTTCAGCACCAGCTTCAGTTGCAATCATAATCTTTGCAGAGTCTTTAAAATTATCAACTAATGCAGCACGAATATCAGCAGTTTTTGAGCCAGTAACACGGTCAGTATTCTTATGTTTTTCAATCCATCTTGTATAAATATCTTTTGATAATGGATCTGTATTTGTGCCGTTAAAAAGAACTATTTTATCTTGATAGCCGTTTTCAGATAGAAGGTTTATTAAATAGCTCTGTGTTTTTCTTGATTCTGTAAATATTATCGCTTTTTCAGATGCTCCAAGTTCAACAGCTTTTTTAAAACCATGAGACAAAGCACTTAATAAAGCATGACCTTTAGCATTTTCTGTAATGCTGACAGCTAAATCACGGAATGTTTCAAGCTCTTGAATTTCAGCTTCAATAGCTTTTTTATCTTTAAGACTTAAAACATCTTGATCCTCATCTTCTTCCCACTCTTCTAAATCTGCATCAAAACCGTCAATATCATTTTCAATATCTTGTATGTCATCTTCAAACTGAGAATCGTGTAAAATTTTTTTCAATCTATTTGCCAAAGAGTCAAGTGCTCCAGCAATTGCAAAGGTTGATGATGTTAAAAGTTTACGGAGTATCAAAGTTATAAGCTGGCGTTGAGAATTTGGAAGAGCATAAAGAGATTCACGTTGCAGATACTCTGTAACCATATCATACAAAGCGATTTCATTATCTGTTGGGTAAAAATCTTCTGTAAGGGGTATTCTGTTTGTGTAGCGGATATATTCTAATACCTGCCGTCTTAAAGTTCTATGACATAAAGGGGCGAGACGAGCTTTAAGCTCATCAAAAGTTGATTCATTGGAGAGCCTTGCATATTGAGCTTTAAAACTTTTATCATCACCAAAAGCATAATCATCAATCATACTGACAAGACCATAAAGCTCCATTAATGAATTTTGCAAAGGGGTTGCAGTAAGAAGCATTTTGGGTGTGTTTCTTAAAGCTGTTTTTATAGCTTTTGCTATCTTGTTATCAGTCTTATAGACATTTCTAAGACGGTGGGCTTCATCAATAACTGCTAAATCCCATTTTTGAGTCATAATAATTTCATTGTATTTAGCTGCAAATTGATAAGAGCAGATAATAAGACTCTCTTGTTTAAATGGGTTGTGATGTCCCTGTTTTTTAAGCTGTTTGTAGTTTTTAGATTCAAGAATAGTTGCGGATAGATAAAATTTTTCTATCATCTCCATTGCCCACTGTTTCCGAAGATTAGCAGGGGTTATAATCAGAATACGGCGTTTTTGCTCTGACCATTTTTGAGCAATTACAAGACCAGCCTCAATGGTTTTACCTAACCCAACCTCATCAGCAAGAATAGAGCCTTTGGAGAGCGGAGAACGAAAGGCAAATAAAGCTGCATCTAACTGGTGCGGGTTTAAATCAACCTGTGCATCTGCAAGAGCTGTGGCAAGTTTAGCGGAGTTATTTAGAGAGTGGCGTTTACAAAGTTCATTTGAATAATAAGTAGCGTGATATTCAGTCATATATTTGGCTTTATGTTATGTTTAATTCTTACCTAAAAGTTTATCTATTTTTAACATATTGCGTGAGCCTGTAAGTAACAATGAAGGGCAACCTGCTATGGTTGCCCTTCTTCCTAATATTTTACTGTCTTCTTAAATGAGTAGTAACAGAGACTACACTTATACATACAATAAAATTAAAAATAAACAAACTAAATGACACTAACTTTATACGTTTCGTTGGTGTGAGGATCAATCACATGAACAGCACAAGCAATACATGGATCATAAGAGTGGATAGTTCTTAAAACTTCAAGCGGTTTTGAAGGATCGGCAATTGGTGTGCCAATAAGAGCTTTTTCAACAGGTCCTTTGTTGCCCTTTGCATCAGCAGGTCCAAAAT
>JADFXA010000315.1 GCA_015233755.1 Desulfamplus sp.
ATGTAACCATTTCATATTATATCACCTAAATTTTCTATTTAATTATTGAGGGATTTGAAAGTTAAATGAACGCAATAATTAATGTGATCATAGTATAGCCTTTCCAAGATCATCCATACTAGTAGCATGATAATCAGCAGGTAATGCTTTGTTTCTAAATGCAGCAAACCAAGTTTTTGCACCTTTTGCAGCAAGGTAATCATATTCAGAGTCTCCCACAAATAAAATCTCCTCTGGTTTTAGCTGCAACTCGGTCATTATCTTTAAAAGCTCGTCAGGTGCTGGTTTTGGATTCTCTACATCTGCTGCTGTAACTACCATCTCAAAAAAAGACTCCATGTTATACTTTTCCAAAACCTGTGCCATTGTGTTGGTTCTATTTGTGGCTATACATCTTATATACCCAGCCTTTTTCAAATTTTCTAAAAGTTCTCTTAATCCGGGTTCAGGCTCCATATATTTAATAAATCCTTGGTAACCCAATTTTTTCATAAAAGCATAAACTTTTTCAATAGATTCTACTTCTGGAAAAAGGTAATCTAACGCCTCTTTTACTGTAAACATGTGAACAAGCCTAAATTGTTCATCGGTTAGCTTATTTTTTCCAACATGTTCAAGCAGCATATTGTAATACATACGGTTAGCCTGAGCAGTATCAAACAATACTCCATCACAATCAAACACAACAGCTTTTACTTTACTAAATTTGTCAACCATATTAATCTCTTATTCTTATCAATCTGTTATATTGCCATATACATTAATTGTTATTTCAGGAATAATATTGCTATCCGTATTTAACAAAATTTTATCAAAGTATCGTCCATCTTTTTGTCTTGTATTTTTTACTATAATATCCCAACTTCCAATTGGTAAATTTGATTCTTTAAGATTAACATTTATATTAGTGCCATCGTTTATTTTAACCGATTTTATTATAAATGGATATTTTGCAATTGGTGCTATCTTAACAACCATCTCAATATCTTGAGATACATTACCTAATAACATAACCCTCTTTGGAAATATATTTACTAAAGTCTCCACTGAGCCTGATATTTTTAATTTTTTTGTTGGTGCTTGAGGGTCGTTTGTAGTAACAGTTATAAATCTGCTAATGAACTTATTAGAATAATCTGTGGTATCAACATTAATTCTGATTATCCCTTTCTGACTTGGAAGAACAGCACTGTCATAGGCAACCGTTGTACAACCACAATCTGTCTTAACCTTTTTAATCAATAGAGTCTGATTACCAGTATTATGCACGATAAAGTCGTGAGTAACTTTAGTGCCATCTTCAACTGGCTTAAATATAAAATCTGCATTTTCAAACTCTGCTTTTGGAGCGTTTATATTTTGATTCTTTGTTATATTTTTAATATTTTCGCTTTCAGATTTTATAGGAGGAAACTTTATCTCTTCTGCTTCTCCTGCTTCTGAGGTTTTATAATTATGGATCAATATAAAAGTAGATATGAGAGTATAGCATAAAAAATAGGGCAATAACGTTCTTAAAGATTCCAATATTTGTAAGGCTTGCTTCACTTATCTTCCTTTTTTTGAAATTACTGTAACTCTATATTTTATGATGAATGTTTATGATATATGATAATTTAATCGGCTGTTTGTCTTTATTTAGGGTGATTTTACTTAAGAGTTGTTGATTGTAAATTTGTTTCTACCTGATTCTTTAGAGTTGTAAAGAAGACTATCTGCTTTAACAATTATTGTTTCAGCATTATGATTGCGATCTGGAATCATACAATAGCAACCTATACTGACTGTTATATGATCTGCGATTTTAGAATATTCATGAGGAATTTTACTATCACGAATTGCATTCAATATTGAATTGGCAACCGTCGCAGCTCCCGTATGATCACTTTCAGGCAATACACAAACGAACTCTTCACCGCCATAACGAGCTGCCAAATCATGTGAACGGTGCATACATGATTTAATTAAAGCTGCAACCTTCTTAAGGCAATCATCTCCTTTTGCATGACCATAGTTATCATTGTATAATTTAAAGAAATCAATATCTATCATTATCAGTGCAATTGGTTTCCGGCTGCGCTGCATTCGTAACCACTCTTTTTGAAGTACTTCATCAAAAAATCGTCTGTTCGCAATCTGTGTCAGACCATCAATTCTTACCAGCTCCTCTAATTGTTTATTAGCTGTTTGCAGATCCCGCTCATACTGTTTGCGTTTTGAAATATCTTTATATTGTATCACAACCCCTATGGTTTCACCTGCCAAACCTGAAAAATGTGAGGCGGTCAATAAAAATGAGCTTTTGTCTCCTTTTGTTATATCCAATTCAATGTCAAATTCAGCAGATTGATTGTTTTGTTTAATAAATTTCAATGGACAATTATCCGTTTGACATAAGCCGTAATTTAAAATTTCATAACATTTTTTTCCTAATACCGATGTTTTGCTATGAATTTTCAGTAACTTTAAAAATGAACGGTTGATGTGTATTACAGCATATTCGTTATCAATAACCCATAGGGGGTCAGAGACAGCATCAAATATCTGGGTAAACTCAAGACGGGCGATTTCCAGTTCCACTGTAAGAGTATTTATTTTTCCAAAAAGCTCTTCATTTAAATCGGATAAATAGTCATCTTGCTCTTTTGTAATCATCACATCATTTCCGATAGGATCACATTGATTGGTCAGGGCTATTATTCAGACCTCTCTTATCATACATATTCCACGCCTATCAAAAGAGATTTGTTTAACCACCCACATAGATCATTACTCTCATTGGATTCAAAATGTTTGTTATTGGATTTATTATTATTTTCTGATGAGTGAAAAATTTGATGATCATCTGTATGT
>JADFXA010000316.1 GCA_015233755.1 Desulfamplus sp.
CTCTTTGCTTGATCCTCTTAAAGGTTTGGCTGGTGCCGCTATTATTTCAGCGGTGAAAGGAGAGGCTGACACATCTCAAACTGTTTATTATCTGGGTGATATTGTAACTGACGGTTTGCAGGGTGCTGAAGATGCTGGTACTGTCTCCAATACAGGCAGGATCATTGGGAGTGCTGGCAAAATTGTCAACCATACAGTAGAATTATTGCCAACAGGCACGAAATTCGAAACAATAATTCAGAGTACATTAGATGACCTTCAGGTGGCACTTAACCAAATCATTGGTCAAACAACTCAAAATATCAAAGATAAACCCGTAAACAGCACCTCTGTTACTAAGGTAGGTGGTAATTCCAACAAAGAGGATTTTCAATCTCTCATGGTTAAAGTCTCCGATCTCACAACATCCATGATTAAAAAAAAGGTGGTTCTAAATAATGAATTATCAATGACAATGCAAGATTTGAGCTTTGAAACCATGAAAAATATTCTACCAGCTTTAATTCCCAAGAATAGAAATTCCATCCGTAGTTCTCAAAATGATATTAAAGATTTTCTAACAAATTATCCTCAATTACTTAACGAAATTATTAACATTACATCGGTCAACCTGACATCTGGCATGCTCATAACAAAAGATGATATTTCAGAGATTATTAAAAATAACACATCTCTTACCGAATCAGAAAAGGCAAGATTAATCAAGGGCTTGCCTGAACTTCCTGTGTTTGATCAAGATATTATACAATCAGACGATAGAACATTCTCCCTTGTTGATCTTTTAAGTAAAGAGCTTGAAAACCCCAAATATAACTTACCTGGCACAACAGTCGAAATCATCTCTTCAAAAGGTCTATCTCTTATGGTTATGCTGAAAAATCCATCTGTCGGATTACAGATGCCTCTTTATATTCAAGATGCCAGGGTAGTATCTGATATTATCCCGTCAGGTCTCCATCGCCTGCCAGAAGACATTATCCTTCTGGTACGCAACGGAATTGCAGGTATTATAACACCCGCGCCATTGGATGCTGTGGATACTATTTTGTCTGCCGATGCTTTGCTAAAGATTGAGAATCTTTTTGGTTCTGACAAAAAAGAGATTGTTGATGTTAAGGTTAGTAATTCTGGAAACCTTGATATCAAGTTTAAAGATGGAAGCGAATTTTCAGGAGCTTTTGGATACGGCACAGCAAAGAATGATAATGGAAATTTTGATTCTGGAACTTCAAGTTTTGAACTTCAAATGACAGATCCTGCAAGCGAAGCATATTCAGTTTTGGTTACATATAGCGATGGAACAACACAGACTCTTTCACCTTCAATCGCTGCTATTGAACAGTTGGTAATGGTTTTAGATACTTTAGCTTCTGGAAGTTATACTCTTGATAAAACAACGGGTATTTTCACTGTGTTGGGTATGCGTTTTAAGCCAAGCTATTTGATAGAACCAATATCAACAAGTGAACAGAGTTGGTTTAAAGCAAATAGAGATAGCAATGGAATTGCATGGGAAAGTAGTGATTACAATGGGGATGGCGCTATGGATTTAAAGATGTGGACATCTGAGGCACTTGGGATAGCTGAAGGTAAGCAGATAATTTACACTGTCTTGGAGTAAATGATAGATGACTTGATAGCTACTATGATAAATCTACAACGTGTGGCTACGAGGGTTGTAGATTTAAGTATTCAGGAAGATTATAGGGGCTTTTTGCACCCTCAATATTTACAGGAGAAATAACCAAAATGAAAAAAAACCGTATATTATACATGGTTCTTGTGACTATTTCACTGTTTCTGTTTTCAACGAGCAGTTCCAATGCGGTTGAAAATATTTTTTACATTGATGGAGCAAGTTTTCCTTTTTCAGGACCTTCGACAATTATAAGCCTTGATGATGGCCTATCTATGGCCGTTATTAATAGGATATCTAAAAAAATATTCAAAATCAAACACAATCAGATTGTTCTTGAAAGAGTCTTTGAAAACTTTGAACCGTTTGATCTGCTTGCCGTCAATGGTGAATTATTTGTAAGTTGTAAAAGTTGCGGTGATGTCAAGGTACTGTCTCAGGTTGATTTTTCTTTGATAAAGACGATTCCTATTAATAAAAGCGCCACTTATATGGCTCTCTCCTCAGATAAAACAAGGATTTACGTTGCCTCTCCTCTTAAATCCGCAGATACTATAGGTGTCATTAATATTGCATCAAAAACTCTTCTCTCTCCTCCGATTTATGCTTTTGAGCTAAATCTTGTTAACAAATTATTATCTCATAATGGAAAATTGTTTGCAACAAGTCAGATATCAACATCAATTGCTATTTTTAACGAAAAAACAGGGAAAAATGAGGGTAAATATAGCTTTGGATTGATTCCTGATGACATGGTGGTTACTGACACACACCTTTATCTATCTTCAATAGAAGAACAACTGATAAGAATTGTTGATCTTCAATCTTTTGAGAAAGTTAAGGATATCCCATTTAACGGTTCACCTGGTAGAATGGTTTTTGATGGAAATCAATATATTTACGTATTGAATAATGAACGAACAGGAAAAGTTTTTCGACTTGATATAAATACAGATGAATTTGACGATGTTTCCTGTTTTCAGTCTGGAGGCTGTTTTTATACAGGTGCCAATCCTGAAGATGCAGTTATTTCAAAAGACGGCAAAGTCCTTTACGTATCAAATTACAGCGATAACAGTGTTACCTGGCATTTCATATCAGGTAAGCTTTTTATTGAGCCAAGAACAATTACCCTAAAGCCGGTAAATGATGCCCCCCAGACAGGCAGCTCAGAAAATGCAATTAAGCTAAAGGCAGGCGGAGGAA
>JADFXA010000317.1 GCA_015233755.1 Desulfamplus sp.
ATTTAACGAATATATGGAGGGGTTGAGAATGCCAAAAGGAACGGGTGTTGGCGATCCTGTAACTGATGCACGTAACGAAAAACTTCAATCTGGTCTTAGAACAGCTATTAATGTCCCCCTAACCACTATGCGTCTTGGAGATTCTGCTTGGGAGGCTTTATGCGAAATAGCACCTTATATAAATCCTGCCTCAAAATCTGATCTTGAGGTAGGCGCAAAAGCATTGGAAGCAGGTATTTGGGGAGCTTTTAGGAATGTCTCGATAAATATGCAAGATATCCAAGATGATAACTTTAGAAAAGAGACACTAAAAGAGGCAGAAAATATTGCTGAGAGAGCAAAAGTTAAATCTTTAGAAGTTATTTCAAAATTAAATAAAATGTAGTTCGCTACTTATTTGTCATTGTCCAGACACCACCCCATTGTGTAGGTGGTGTCTTAACTAATTCATTGCATTTTTTAGAATATGAGAATGAAGGTGCATCTCGGTCAGCAATTGAAGAAAATATCTCTAACGCACTTCTAAACTCCCCGTTATAAAAAAGTTTTAATCCCTTATTATAGACACTATAAATATCTACATTAGACTCAAATTTATCATACAACATTGGCTCAAACACAGTAATTGCCTCTTTTTTACCAACAACCGCAAGTTTTGCAATCTCTCTAAAGGCAAATTCATTAACTTGGCTTACAACTGCTTGTTGTGTAGATGCTGAAACCATTGTGTAAGTTCCAAACTCTTTGTTTGCCCCTTCAAGCCTTGCAGCAAGATTAACAGAATCACCAAGCATAGTATAGTCAAACCGTGAATGTGAACCCATGTTGCCAACAACTACAACGCCTGTGTTCAATCCAATTCTCATACGCATATCTGTTCCCACGATTTTTTTCATTTCAGGAGCCATCTTTGCAAGTTTCTTTTGACACCTTAGAGCTGCTCTCACTGCACAAGATGCATGATTTTGAACATCAAGAGGAGCATTCCAGAAAGCAATTATTGCATCTCCTTCATACTTATCAACTGTTCCTCCCTCTTCATGGATAATTTCTGTCATGGCAGAGAGATAGTTGTTAAGAAGTGAGGTCAACTCTTCAGGAGATAGTTTTTCAGATATTGAGGTAAAACCTTGAAGATCAGAAAAAAAGATCGATAACTCTTTACGTTCACCGCCAAGTTTTAGCTTTTCAGGGTTCTTAATCAACTGTTCAATAAAAACAGGGCTAAGATATTGGCTAAACGCATTTTTAATAAAACGTCTCTGACGTCCTTCACGAGAATAATTAAGGATAAGAGAGAGCAGAATTGCTAAAATTGCCGCGACCTCTTGAACTACAAGAGGTAACCATATTCCAAAATGATAGAAAATAAGAGAAATGGCAGCTGGAAGAGTTAACGCTATAGTTCCAGAGAAAAATAGTAAAAAACTCTGCTTACAAAATGTAATACATACTGCACAAATAGTTGTCCAAAGTATAACCCAAATTACTACACCATATTTGGGAGCTTCACGGATAAAGTCTCCACAGAGAAAATTATCAAGTATAGTTGCCTGAATTTCAACCCCCGGATAGACGCTATCTACAGGAGAAGAGCGAAGATCAAAAAGTCCTGGTGCTGAAAAACTGAAAAGAACATATTTATCTTTAAATGCAGCGGGGTCAATTGAGATTTTGTTTTTGATTATTTGGTCTTGGGATATATTTTGTTGGGAAAGATTGCCGCTATTGTCTGATAACTCATTTTCATTTAGAGATGAGTTATTTTTTCTGTTTCTAAGTTCAATTTCAGATTGAATAACTGCTGCTGCCTTGTAAGTTTTGTGTGTTCCAGATCGGCCACGATACCTTAGTATAGCCTCTCCTTTCTCATCTAAATGTATGGTTCTATTATTGATCTTTAAAACTTTGTTATTAATGGTGCCAGCAATTCTATCCTTTGCAGCAATATTATTTTTTATAGCAATCTTATCTTTTATAGCAATTTTAGTTGATTCTGAACTCTTAGCGTTACTCTTATTGTCTCCATTTTTCCCAGCAAAATATATCCCAAGACCAAGGGCTGGAAGAATATGGTTATCAAATATACTTATCATTCTTGCACGGCGATAGATACCGTCAGAGTCAGGTTCTTGCTCTACATTACAGAGCATAGCTGATGTTGATGTAAGTTCAGGTATTGGCATTGTGGCTTTTGGAAAGGTGCAAGCCTTTCCAGATTGAGTATCTGCCCAAGAGTTTACACCTTCAAGTGTAATTGGCTCAAATGGAGTATTTTCTACCCATTTAGTATGGCTGCCACTTAATTTTTTTAGGAAAGCCGCAGATGCGACTTTTCCGTAATTTTCAACTGATTTTCCAAATACTCTATCATCTTCAACGCCGTATGAAGATGGTTCAGTAAACAAAACATCAAAAGCTAAGGCTTTTGCCTGACTTCTTTTACAAAAATCTACAACGACACTGTATATTTCCCGTGGCCAGGGCCAGCTTAAACCATTAGTTTGAGCCATCCAATCTAAACTTGCCTGATCAACAACTATTAAAGATATATTCTCAGTTGCAGAAGATGGTTTTGCCATTAAAGATGCACGCCAATCCCATGTTTTACCTTCCCATACATCTACAAAACCAGCAGCCCAAATAGTTAAGGCAACAAATGCAGATAAAAGCCCTACAATAGTTGATTGAATCCATGTGTTTAAAGAGAGAGATTGTAAATTCATCAATAACCAAATCGCTCTGCTATAAAAATTATCATAATATAACTTCCAACATTAGAGTTGCAGCATCTGGTGAATAGTTGACTTAAAGAG
>JADFXA010000318.1 GCA_015233755.1 Desulfamplus sp.
CTATATTAGTTAAATGTAATTCCCCCCTTCTACCATCTACTAAGTTTGTGTCCGGTATAAACCAATCACAAGTATCTAAAGAAGGATCATTTTGTTCTAATAAAACTTTTTTTACAATTTTACTTAAATATTTGATTGAGTATGATTTAATAAAATTATCTATAGCGCTATGAGAATAAGTTAAATTGACAATGACTCTTTTATACTTAAGTTTGTAAATAAAAACGGTGCAATACACATTTTTTAGATATTGCAAGGATAGTTTTAGTCAAGCAACAGAGGATTTGATTGTTTATTGAAGATTTAATAATAGCAGATTGATAAGGAGAAAAATATGGCTTTTGAGACAAAAGAAGAGATTCTTCATAAGATATTGGCAATGAAAAAACCAGAATGCCCTCATTGCAAAGTAGAGATGTCTCTATGGGAAGTTCCTGAAATTAATTTTAGTGATGGTCTTGGTTGGGGAACACCATATATGTTCGTATGTTTTAATGATAGCTGTTCATCTTATAATGAAGGTTGGAATAATCTGAAAGAGAACATGGATCAATATGCATCATACAGGTGTATAAACATTCCAGGAGACAATAATTTCGAGTATATGCCAGTATTTAGTCCTTCAGGTGGTAAAGGACAGGTGCTTGAAGATGATGAATTGGCTATTAGAGAAAACTTTAAACAGGCAATGAAAGAAGGATTTTCATTGCTTACTGATTTGTATGTAACAGGAGATTGGGATGAGATAATGAAAATGCTCTTTAATCCAGATTATCCCCCAAGGGTTAGACTTAAAGCTGCTGAAATGGTTGGAGATATTGGAGGTTCAGATGCTGTTGAACATCTTGTTAATTACAAATTTCCAAGTAAACCACTGCAAGAAGCAGTTGATATAGCAGTTAAAAAACTTCACGATAGACATTACACAAGAGAGTGCCCTTATTGTGCAGAGATAATCAAAAAAAGAGCGAGCGTATGTAAACATTGCAAGAAAGAATTATCATAAAATCTTAGTTTTACAGGGAGTCGTGGTTGCAACAAAATCTCTACTCCCTAAAATTATCTTTTAACTTATACTTTTGAAGTTCTGTTTTTTAACCTTTCAGGAGCAGCTTCTGCTGCCATTCCTTTATAAACCATGTAATGAGCACGGTTTACACCTCTTGGAAGCTGAAGTGGAATTCCCTCAATGTTTGGTGTGTAGAAAAATGGTGTAGCTCGCGGAAATTCTGGGTCTGTGCAGCCAAAACATGGCACTCCTGCACGGGGCTTTGAAGATTGCCCATTCCAAAGGAGTTTATTACACGGTCCGGGTACAAGTGGTCCTGCACACCCCATGTGAAAAAATAGACATCCCATATCCCCAAAATCAGACTCTTCAATCCTGTACTCGTGATATTCGTTTCTGGTACAACCTTGGTGAACCATTGTGCTATACCACTCTAATGGTCTTTGGTACTCATCAAGTTCAATTTCCGCACCATTTGCAATAGCCATAAGGGTGCCTGAAATAACATCATGGTGGCAAGGACAACCCGCAAGGTTTATAACAGGCATTCCGGAAAGAGATTTAAAATTTTCTCCAAGAAACCCACCTATTTTACGTTTGCAAAATTGCGCTCCGGTAGCTTCAATAGCATGATCGACTCCAAAACCACCAAATGAAGCACATGTTCCAACAGCAACAACATAACGTGCATTGATTGCAAGGCTGTGAAAAATATCCTTTTTGGGTCTTCCATTTCGTGTGTCAAACATACCTGTGCCAGCAGGACCGCAGATAATTGCACCCTCAAGTATAAAGATATCAAGAGGTGTTGTATGATTGAGAATATTGTCAATTAGATTGCGATGTTCTATCGAGGAAATGTTTGATAAAGATGGATGCCATAAAAGATTAATATTAAGGTCTTTAAACATATCTTTTATATCTAAGATTTCGCTGCTAAAAAGAGAGTAAGTATCCCCGCCACACCCGCCGCTTTGCATCCAATAAACTGTTGTCATAGTTGCTCTCCCATTTTTTATGAACATTCTTTCTATATATGTTTTAGTTTAACACCATTTTGGGGGCATAGGCTTGCAATAACACATCTATTGCAATGAGGAGATACAGGACGACATGTTCCCTGTCCAAATGTAACTAAAATAGTGTTGACCTCTTGCCAATGTTGCAGGGGCAATTTTTTTCTTAAAGCCATTTCAGTTTGTAAAGGCGTTTTAGTCTTCACATAACCCCAAATGTTCATTATTCGATGAACATGAGTGTCAACGCAAATCGCATCTTTTTGAAAAGCGACATTGAGAACAAGACTTGCGGTTTTTCTACCAACACCGGGAAGCGTTAAAAGCTCATCTATCTCATTTGGAACTTTATCATTAAATCTCTTTAGTGCCTCTGGAAGTTTGGCAAGGTAGCCAGCTTTTGCTTTGTAAAAACCAACAGGAAAGATCAACTTTTCTATCTTCTCTTGCGAAAGCGATTTAAGTGTTTTTATGTCAGGGGCAATTTCAAAAAGCCTCTCTGATGCTTTTGCGGTAGTCTCATCTTTTGTTCTTGCAGATAAAATTGTTGTAACTAAAACTTTAAACGGGTCGTGTGTCTGAACCTCTACAAGCTCAACTATTGGAACTTTGTAGCTCTTAATTTCATCTCTCAACTTTTCAAGAAACAGTGTTATATCAATGTCCATATCAACAATACCCTGAATCAAAAATTTTATTCCTTTCAAAATCCAATATAATCGCCCTTATTTTTAAGCTGACACCTAAGGTCTTACT
>JADFXA010000319.1 GCA_015233755.1 Desulfamplus sp.
CCAATCCATCTAAAGAAGATATAGAGGTAGTCAACAAAGTCATGGAACTAACTGGTACAGACAAATTTGCACATCGAAAAATAACAGACTTAAGTGGTGGTGAACGTCAAAGATGCGTATTTGCAAGAGCATTATCACAAGATACTCCCTTGCTTTTCTTAGATGAAGCATTCTCAAATATGGATATAAGTCATACTATAAGACTTCTTAACTTAGTTAAAAAAGAGGTAAAAGAGAATAGAAGAACCATAATCTCAGTTTTCCATGACATAAACCTTGCTGCAATCTGGTCTGATGAACTTGTATTTATGAAGAACGGTGAAATAATGGCATCAGGTAAAACTGACGAAGTTATGACTGAAGAGATTATCGAAACTGTGTTTCACGTGAAACCCAAAGTTGAATACAACCCATATTCAC
Organism: Desulfamplus sp.; assembly: GCA_015233755.1. Taxonomy (GTDB): domain Bacteria; phylum Desulfobacterota; class Desulfobacteria; order Desulfobacterales; family Desulfobacteraceae; genus Desulfamplus. The sequence goes on from JADFXA010000319.1 coordinate 421, forward strand.
GAGCAAAACAGGCTTATTTTAGGAGGCAGCACTGCATTGAAAGAGGCTTAACGTAGTATTCATGTAAATGGTCCATGGTGTATCACCTTTGAATGGGAAGAAGGTGATGCAATAAAGATTAATTTTGAACAATACCATTAAGGAGGTTCTATGGAAGAGTATTTAGTTAGACGACCACTGAAAAGACCGCCAATACACCCAGGTGAAATTTTACGTGAAGATGTAATAAAAAATCTTAACTTGTCGATTGATGAGACATCAAAACGACTTGGAGTTTCACGTCAGAAACTTCAGCGTATATTAGATTGCACCCACCCAATTACAACTGAGATGGCTCTCAGGATTGGCAAATTTGCGGGTAATGGCCCTGGTCTTTGGCTGCGTATGCAGCAGGCTTATGATTTGTGGTCTGTTGAAAATAAGATAGCAGATGAATTATCTAAAATTGAGACTATTTCACTAAAATATGCTACCCAATCTTATTAAAATTGCCATACCTATCAACTAATTAGGGATATACACAGATGCCAATAAGCTGGAATGAAATAAAAACCCGTTCACTTGCATTCTCAAAAGAGTGGGAAAACGAAAAGTCAGAAGATGCGGAAGCTAAATCTTTTTGGGACGGATTTTTTGATATATTCGGCATCAGCAGAAGACGTGTTGCATCATTTGAAGAGCCTGTAAAAAAGCTTGGTAATAAACAAGGATTTATAGATCTTTTCTGGAAAGGTGTGCTTATTGTTGAACATAAATCACGCGGAAAAAGTCTTGATAAGGCTTACACACAAGCTCTTGATTATTTTGAAGGCATTAAGGAACGTGATTTGCCCAAATATGTTCTTGTATCTGATTTTGAGAGATTCCGTCTTTATGACTTAGAAGCATCAACACAAACGATATTATCAAATGATAATTCCCCTGCCCTATCCTGCAACTACCAAGAATTTGCATTAAAAGATTTACACAAGTATGTAAAACTCTTTGGATTTATCGCTGGTTATCAAACGCACAATATTCAAGAACAAGACCCTGTAAATATCCAAGCTGCTGAACAGATGGGTAAACTCCACGATATTATGAAAGAATCTGGTTATGATGGTCATGCTCTTGAACTATATTTAGTACGTCTTTTGTTTTGTATGTTTGCAGAGGATACAGGCATCTTTGAGCGGCAGCAGTTTCAAGATTACATTGAAGATAGAACAAATCAAGATGGTTCTGATCTTGGTTCAGACATCAACACAATATTTCAAGTTCTTAACACTTCAGAGAAAAAAAGATCTAAAATTCTTGACGAACAACTTGCAGCGTTTCCATACATCAACGGCAGATTGTTTGAAGAGATGATTCCAACTGCAAGTTTTGATAGTTCAATGCGTCAAACTCTGCTTGATTGCTGTGCTTTGGATTGGAGTAAAATTTCGCCAGCGATTTTTGGTTCGCTGTTTCAATCAATCATGGATAAAACGGCAAGACGCAATTTAGGTGCCCATTACACAAGTGAAAAAAATATCTTAAAACTCATAAAGCCTCTATTTTTAGATTCGTTGCGTGAAGAGTTTGAGACTATAAAAAGTAATAAGAAAAAGCTCAATGAGTTTCACGACAAACTACGAACTTTGACTTTTCTTGATCCTGCCTGTGGTTGCGGCAATTTTCTTGTCATAACTTATCGGGAGTTACGGCTTTTAGAACTTGATGTTTTACGTGCTTTGCGAGGTTACAAACAGGAGACGTTTGATATTGATATTCAATTCATGATCAAACTAAATGTTGATCAGTTCTACGGAATTGAGATTGAGGAATTTCCAGCTCAAATTGCTCAAGTTGCGTTATGGCTAATGGATCACCAGATGAATTTGCTCGTTTCAGATGAGTTTGGACTCTATTTTGCCCGTATTCCGCTAAGTTCCAGCAGCAAAATTATTTGTGGCAATGCCCTTCAAATTGATTGGAATGAGATTATCCCAGCGGAAAAGTTAAGCTACATCATGGGCAATCCGCCGTTTGTGGGAAAAAAAGAACAAACAGTTGTTCAAAAAAAAGAAGTCTTAAACTCTTTCAAAGGTCTAAAAAATGCTGGAACACTTGATTATGTTTCGTGTTGGTATGTAAAAGCTGTAGAAATAATGAAAACCAATAAAAGTATTTGCTCTGCTTTTGTTTCCACTCAATCAATTATACATGGAGAACAAGTTAAACCCCTCTGGCAGGAATTTATTGAAAAAGGCGTAAAAATACAGTTTGCTCACCAAGCATTTAAATGGACAAACGAAGCAAAAGGAAAGGCTGCTGTTCATGTAGTAATTATAGGATTCAGTTATGAAGGGGAAAATATAACAAAAAGAAGTC
>JADFXA010000031.1 GCA_015233755.1 Desulfamplus sp.
GTTTTAGATCACTTAAAGAGAACTCCAAACCTAACGCAAATAATAGAAGAGCAACGCCTATCTCAGCTAAAAGCTCAATTTGGTGAATATCTCCAACCGTAACTCCACCAGTATATGGACCAACAACAACACCTGCAAATATATACCCCAAAATTAGAGGTTGCTTTAATTTTTGTGCGATCAAAGCACCAATAAAGGCGGCAACCATAATAATTACAATATCAGCGGCTAAACCCATTACATTATTATCTCCTAAACTAAATTCTTAGAAGGTATTTATAGAGCGTTTAAATATGCAAAGTCTTAAGAAAAAATTGTTAATCAGAGAAGGCATTTGTCCTAACACAGTTAGCTTGGCAGCAATCATGAATAATGACAATAATCACTCTCCAGACAACCAATGATAGGGCGTCCAGTAAATTTCGCTTACTTTATTAGAGATTTTTTTTCTCCACTCTCCCATTCTTTCAAGCAGATAGTAGATAGTTGGTACAACAACAAGGGTAAGAAATGTGGCAACCATAAGCCCAAATATAACAACCGATGCCATTGAACGCCACCATTGGCTTGATTCACTCACCCATGAGATGCTCCAAGTATGAAAATCATAAGATACACCCGTAACCATTGGAATCAAACCCAAAATTGTGGTTATTGCTGTAAGCATAACGGGACGCAATCTTGTCGCACCAGCAGAGACAATAGCCTCTTTTAAACCAAAACCGCGTTCTCTTAATTTGTTGATGTAATCAATCAGAACAATAGCGTTATTTACAACTACACCAGCCAAGGATATAACTCCAACACCAGTCATAATAATTCCAAATGATGATTTATAGAGTGCAAGTCCTAAAAATGCACCGCCAAGAGATAATATAACTGAGGTCATAATTATAAACGGCTGAATAATTGAGTTAAACATTGAGACCAAAATCAGAAAAATAATAAGCAGTGCAACCCAAAATGCTTTAAAAAGAAAATCTTGTGATTCTTGTTGATCTTCAGATTCACCTGAGAATTTAATTCTATAGCCAGGTGGCATATCAATTTTTTTTAAAATCTTTGATGCTTGCTCCCTAACCACTGCTCCAGGAACTTTATCTTCATCTACATTTGCTTTGACAGTTACAACCCGCTCGTTATTAATTCGAGTAATATCGCCAATTGAGCCAGCAAATGTTATCTCTGCAAGAGTTGAAAGTGGAATCATTGTTCCAGTAGGGGTTGGCAGCATTAATTCATGTAGAACATCAACAACTTTACGATCTCCTTCTTTTAATTGAACTGTGATGTCATAGTCATCATTTCCTTGCCTAAATGTTGAGACTTGAAGACCATTATAAGCACTTTTAAGGGCAAATCCAATAGCATCGGTTGTAAGACCAAAAAGAGCTGCCTTTTGCCTATCCACCTTTACCTGAATAGATGGAATACCCTCTACAAAATCATCTCTGACATCTTCAACATAAGGAATTTCAACAAGAATATTTTTTATCTTTTTAGCAATATCTCCCAACACTTGAAAGTTATCACCTGATATTTCAATATTAATCGGAGCGCCTGTGGGTGGTCCTTCCTCTTCCATTCCAACTGTTATCTTTCCACCTGGAATATCTTTTACACGCTCTCGTATCTCTTCAACTGTTTTATACGTTGACTCTTTTCTCTCTTGAAGCTCTAAAAATCTAATTCCTATGTTATTTGGTGTGTTAGAAGAGAATGATGAGCCGCCGTCTGGGGCAACAGTTGCCTGGATGTAGATGTTTTTGATATTCTCCATGTCGCTTGGACCAAAGAATTCTTCATTATTTGCTTTAGTGTGCAATTTTGGGGAGAGTGCTTCAAGAGGAGTCATTTTCTTATTAACAGGCTTATCAGACAGGCCTGCCAGAACAAACTCAACTCTTTGAATTATTCTATCAACATAGTCAAGGTCAGCACCTTCAGGCGTATCGACATTAACATAGATTCCTTTGGGTTCAATTTCAGGGAAAAACTCAATCGGTTTTTCAATGCCCACAACCAGAAACCACACCTGAATCATAAGAACCAAAAGGGAGAAAGAAATTCCAGTCACGGTAATTGGAATCTCTAATGAGAAAGAGAGTATTCCAGCATATAGCTTCATAAAAAAACCTTTTATCTCAGCGGGTTGCTCTACAGCTCTTGAAATTTCTTCAATAGTTTGTGGGATATTAACTTGACCATTTTCATCTCTACCCCTTTTAAAAGGTTTTATTTTCATAAAAAGAGATGCCAAAGCAGGATTGATTACCAAAGCAACAAACAAACTTGCAGTAAGTGTAATTATAAGGGTAATTGGCAGATAGCTCATAAATTCACCCATGATTCCGGGCCAATAGAGCATGGGTAAAAATGCACCAACAGTTGTGAGTGTAGAGCCGATAACAGGCCACGCAACTTCTGTTGTAGCTTTAATAGAGGCATCAAACCTGCTTGCACCCTGCTCCATGAATCTATCAATATTGTCAATAATAACAATGGCATTATCAACAAGCATTCCAAGTGCTAAAGTTAAACTAAAAAGAACCACCATATTTAAGGTAATGCCCATCATATAAAGGATTACAAACGAAAGCAGCATTGAAAATGGAATTGCACTGCTGACTAAGATTGCATTTCTAAACCCCATTGTTAAGAATATAACCACCATAACAAGAACCAGACCTGAATAGATATTATTCTCAAGGTCTGCCACCATATTTCTAATCTCTTTGGTCTTATCCATTACTTTGGTGATTTCAGTTCCTGGGGGAGATATTTTCATCTTTTTTGCAACTATCTCGTCAACCTTTTCACTTATTGCAATTATATTTTCACCAGATCGCTTTTTTACTGCAAGATTTATAGCCTCTCGACCATCAAGGCGTGAACGGCTCATCTCCTCTTTAAATCCATCAACAACTTTTGCCACATCTTTAAGATATATCGGCTCTCCATTGTGAGCGCCAAGAACCAACCCATATATCTCTTCTGGAGTCTTAAATTCACCAGGTACTCTTAACTGAAATCTGCCGTTTCCAAGTCTTATTGCTCCGCCCGAGTTATTTTGATTTTCGCTTTGAACAGCATTTTGAAAACTCATTATGGTAAGTCCATAATAGGCAAGTTTTTCAGGCGAAACCTCCACTCTTATCTCTCGCTCAAGTCCTCCTGTAACATCAACGCCTAAAACTCCAGTTACAGCTTCAATATCATCTTCAAGGTCATCAGCTATTTTTTTTAGTGCGGGAAGCCCACAAGTTCCAGAAAGAGAAAATACAACAATAGGCATCTCAGAGAAATTGACCTCAAAAACATAAGGATCATCTTCAAGATCACTTGGAAGATCTCCCATAGCCTCGTCAACTTTATCTTTTACATCTTGCAAAGCCTTATCAATGTCTGTTCCAGTTACAAACTCAATATTTATTGATGATAACCCTTCTGAACTAACAGATTGAATCTTTTTTAATCCATCAAGCCCCTTTAATTTTTTTTCAATCTCAATAGTTACAGAAGTCTCCATATCTGACGGAGAAACTCCGCGATAACTTGTTGAGACAAAGACATTTGGGATAGTTATGTCAGGATCGCTCTCTCTTGGCAGAGCGTTATAAGAATAGATACCAAAAATTGTGATAAGAATTGAGAGAACAACTACGCTGATGCTGTTTTTAACGGCAATTTCTGGGATAATCACTGTGCATACCCCTCAAGTTCAGTTACAGTATTGATAATCTTAATTACCTGGCCATTTTCAACATCGCGATGCCCTTCAACTATGAGATTTTGACCCTGCTCAAGTCCATCTTTTACCTCAACTATCCACCTTTCCATTATCCCAAGAGATACGTTTTTCTTAACTGCTTTTCCATTATCCTCAATAAATACAAACTGCTCATCTCCTCTTGAGATAACGCTGTAAAATGGTATTGTTATTGTATCTTTAACCTCTTTTTTCACCACATTTGCACGAACAAACATTCCAGGCAGAATCTTTCTGTCGGAATTATCAAGAGCTAACTCTAAACGATAGATGCGTGCTGCTGTATCTGGAACAGGTGAGAGAAAGTATTTCTCTCCAGTTACTTTAAGATCATTTAAAGCCTTAACAGTAAGTTCAACGTGAGTAAGAGGTGTTACTGCTGGCATATCAGATTCAGGAATACCAACAACAGCTTTTACCTTATCTATCTCAACAATATGGCATACAGGATCACCGACAGATAGAAGAAGTCCTTTTTTTGAATCTAATTTAGTTATGACACCAGACATTGGAGATTTTATAACGCAGCGGTCAAGCAAAAGGCGGGCATTGGCAAGCTCTGTAGCTGCAAGGGCAACATTGGTCTGTTTGGTTTCAAGCTGGGCTTGAGAGACTATTCCCTTGTTATATACAGATTTATCACGATTCAAATCTGCTACTGCCAATTTATAAGATGCCTCTGCTCGATTTAGTGCAATCTTGTAGTCATCAGTTTCAATGCGGGCAAGAATTCCGCCGACTTTAACCTCATCTCCCTCTTTTACAACAACCTCTGCAACTGTTCCGTGAGATTCTGATTTAAGAGTAAGCTCTGCCCAAGGCTCGATAGTTCCTGGAAGGTTTATGCTATCTTTTATATTTTTCAACGTTAAAGGCATTATAACCGTGTTGATTAGAGGTTTATCTTTTACAAGTGCGGATGCTTTTTCTGTTTCAATGAGCTTCATTTCACTTTTTATAGTCCCAAACAGAACTATAATTAAGACTATCATTCCAAGAAGAAGTAACCTTGGAATTGAACGCCATATAAAATTTAAAGTTTTTGCCCTTGTTGAACTTGGTTTGTATTGTGATTTATATTTTGGATAAGGTAAATTATCTTCTCTTGATTGTATCTCTTTGTCATCATAATAAGGCTCATTTTCCATTGTTCTTTTATCCTTGATTATTTTATTTAAAAGGTAGGGTTCTTTGGAAAAGAAGGACTTCTCTCCTATTTTGGAGGAGAGGAGGAGGGTTTTGGCTCTTCTTTAAACGGTCATAACTTTAGCTTTTATATATTCAAGACTAAACTTATGACCGATAGAAGTATATTTAAGACTAATTTATATGTTCAAGCACTATTCTCAAAATTCTGCGGATTGGTTCAGCAGCGCCCCAAAGGAGCTGATCTCCAACTGAAAATGCTGTAAGGTAATTTGGTCCTATATTCATCTTTCTTATTCTTCCAACAGGAACTGTTAACGTTCCTGTAACAGCCGCTGGTGTCAACGCTCTTATAGAATCATCTTTTGTGTTTGGAACTATTTTAACCCAATCGTTATTTGAAGAGATCATTGAGTTTATCTCGTCTAATGGAACATCTTTTTTAAGTTTGATTGTAAATGCTTGACTGTGGCATCTCATTGCACCAATACGAATACATTGCCCATCAATTGGAATAGGGTTATTTTGCTTTCCTAAAATCTTATTTGTTTCGGCAAAGCCTTTCCACTCTTCTCGTGTCTGGCCATTTTCCATAGCCTTGTCAATCCAAGGAATAAGATTGGCAGCAAGAGGCACTGACCAAACATCTACAGGCAGCGCATCTGAACGGATTGTTTTGGTTACATTTCTGTCAAGTTCAAGTATAGCTGAATCACTATTGCCAAGATATGCTTTTGCCCTATCGCCTATAACTTTCATCTGGTTTACAAGCTCTCTCATGTTTTTAGCACCAGCTCCAGATGCAGCTTGATATGTCATAGAGGTCAACCACTCTACAAGATTGTTTTCAAATAGCCCACCAAGAGCCATCAGCATTAAAGAAACAGTGCAATTGCCGCCGATAAAATCTTTAATTCCTGCATCAAGTCCCTCATCAATTACTTGACGGTTTACAGGATCAAGAACAATAATGCTATTTTTCTCCATACGCAGTGTTGAAGCAGCATCAATCCAGTAACCAGACCATCCTTTTTTTCTAAGTTCTCCATAAACTGCTTGAGTGTAAGAGCCTCCCTGACAAGTTACAACAATATCCATTTGTGATAGCAAATTAATATCATTAGCATTCATAAGAAGTGGAATATCAACACCAATATTGGGTCCTTTTGCACCAACTTGCGATGTTGAAAAAAAGAGTGGCTCAAAACCTTTAAAATCTCCTTCTGCTAACATTCTCTCCATAAGAACAGAACCAACCATTCCACGCCAACCTACAAAACCGACTCTCATAATTTTTTCCTCCTTAAGATTAATGCGAACATCTGTTTTTATTTACCAGATAATATTATACTATCAGACACTCTAATTTATGAATGCCAACTTAAACAACTCCATAGTGAGTTGAAGAAGGCTATTTTCCTATGCAAAAATTACTGAAAATATTATCTAAAATATCAATTCCTGCACTATGGCCTGTTATCTCTCCTAAAGAGTCTATAGCGTCTCTTATATCAATTGCCAAGGTCTCTTCCCCAAATCCTTTAAAACTATCTTTAAAATTCAAACTATTAAAGCTATCCATCAACAAATTTTCAAGCGCTAACTTAAGGCTTTTTGATGCTTTTTTTAAAGCCGTTTTATGTCTTAAATTTGGCACAACAGAAGATAAATGCCTTATATTTATAACACAACCAGAATATAGAGAATGTTGATTAGATAGCTCCTTATCGCAGTTAATATTGCTATTTATGTTTAGACTATTAGTGTTTGTATTTATGTCGGTAGTTTTTAAATTAGAAATTGCAACCTCACCTATCTTTTTCCGTAAAAGATCAATTCCGATATTACACTTAGCAGATATTTGAACAACAGGTATTCTGGAAAATTTATCAACCAGAAAATTTATATCATATTCATTTAACTTATATTTATCTAATTTATCAATTTTGTTAAGGACAATAATAGTTTTTTTATCAATTGGCACTGTATCTTCGACTCTTTTGATTAGAGACTCAAAATCTTTAGACAAAAAATCATCAGATAGTTCTTCTACAAACAGAACCATGTCAGACTCAATTATATTCTCTTTTGCCTTTTTAATCCCTATTTTTTCAACAGGATCGTCTGTCTCATGAATGCCAGCAGTGTCAGAGATAACAAATGGAATTCCATTGATATTTATGCTCTCTTCAATCAAATCACGAGTTGTTCCTGGAAATTGGGTTACAATAGAGCGTTCCCTTTCTAATAAACGATTCATTATACTTGATTTGCCAACATTTGGAGGACCACAAATAGCAATTTTTAGTCCATCTTTAAGAAAATGGGCATCTTCATATCTTTTTATAGCACTATTACATATATCAAGCACTCCATTAACAACTTCAATGGTTCTATTATTCTGGTTGTTTTCAACCTTTGTCTGATTTTCTTCAACAATATGGCTAATCTCTTCTGGAAAATCAATAGATACCTCAATATGTGCAAGCAGTGAAATAAGCTCTTCTCTTGCACTCGCTATAGTATCTCTTAAATATCCAACTCCTTGAGAAACCGCTGTTTTAAGCGAAATCAAAGACCTTGCATTTATAATATCAGCAACTGCCTCAGCTTGTGTTAAATCAATACGACCATTTAAAAAAGCTCTTTTTGTAAACTCTCCGGGTTCAGCAAGACGAACATCTTTTGAAAGGATAAGCTCTAAGATGGATTGCATTACAATTGCTCCTGAATGAGCATGAATTTCAATAACATCTTCAACAGTGTATGAGCGGGGGGCGAGCATTGGAATGAGGAGAACTTCATCAAGGATAGAGTTTTCAGAGCGATCAACAATATAGCCATGTACTACTTTGTGAGACTCAATAGATGAGGGTTTACTAAATATCTGAGATGCAACCTCAACTGCCCGAGAGCCAGAGATGCGGATAATACCGATACCTCCGACTCCCGGTGGAGTTGCAATAGCTGCAATAGTGTCTGTTATCATTTGATAGCATCTATTTTTTTAAGGGTTTCCTGCGTTTAAATGAGCTTTTTTTAGGAAAGATAACTAAACGCCTATAATAACCATCTCCCATGCTTTGAGTTCTAACCCTTGGATCGTCTTTTAATGCAAGGTGAATAACTCTTCTGTCCTGTGCAGTCATCTGGTTAATTGTAGCTGGCTTTCCAGTTTTTTTAGCTTTATCTGCCATCTTATAAGCAAGAGTTTTGAGATTAGCCTTTCTGGTCTCCATATAGCCTTCAATATCAACCTTAAGTCTTACCCTTGACTCACTAAATTTATTAATGATCTTATCAGTTAGATACTGCATTGCCTCAAGAGTTTGACCTCTTCTACCAATAAGAACGCCAGAATTACCACCTTCAACCTTTAGAAGTAATCTGTCTTCATCGCTTTGGGCTGTAACTGTTGCATCGTCAGTAATTAAAGCTATCATTTTCTGTAGGGTATCCCTACCTACACGCATAGCCTCTTCAGACACATCAACGGGAATCTCACCTTTGTACTTAGGAGGATAACCATCATCACGCTCGTCATAGGTTTCGATGATTTCATCATCATCTTTTATGTATGGGGCATCATCTTCTTCTGAACCGACATGTTCTGAACCACCCCCATGAAAATCCTCATTGAGAAACTCATCATCTATCTCATTTTTATATTGCCCGTCACCATCAAGCGTGCTATTTTCTCTATTAGAATCACTTTTATCAATTAATTCAAGACTTTTAACAGATTCATTTGGTTTTGAAAACTCTCTCTTTTTATGATAAGAACTCCTCTTTTTATCTGGTTTGGGAGTTGATGCTTTTTCAGCAGAGTCCATCGCTTCAATAGCTTCATTTAAAAGGTCATCTCCGTCGTCTCTTAGCCATGTATCTCTTTTTTTGGGACGGTTTTTATTACGGCTATATTGTTTAGGACTATCTGGCTTTGCACTTGCTCCATGTTTGCCCCCTCTACCTTGTTTTTTTGACACAAGTTTATCATCAGTAGAATTTTGAAGTTTAGAGTCATCATCTGGAATTGTCTGATCAGGTAATTCATCAGATGTAGATTGTGTAGTCCCAATTTCATCAATTGAAGATTGTTCAGAAGGCATTTTCCCATTTGTTGGTTTTCTTCCAGAAACTCTCCCTTTTTTTGACTTTGGATGAGGAGCTTTTTCTCCTGAACCTCTTTTTCTATTCTCCAGATGTTTCTTATTTCCATCTAACTCTTTTAGATTTTCATTCTCAATACTATTTTCAATACGGAGAGATTCAATATTTCCTCCTACTATCTTATCTTGAGCTTGGTCTTGTCCAACAAGACTATCTAAAATGCCCTCTTGTATTGAATCACTCTTTGTAGAGACTAAATTTTCTGAGTAAGGCCTATCTATTGAAGGCTTTATCTCTTTTCCAAACGCCTCATCAACAATAGACATAACACCTGCTCTATCAGAATCATAAGAAGAACCATATCCAGAATCTCCACCTTTATCTTTTTTTTCAGGGAGAGTTACTCTGATTTTAGCTTTTTTAACACCCACAATACCAAAAATACCAGTTGAACCAGATGAGATTACATCATATACAAGATTTTTTTTCGTAATATTTAAAGCTGAACAGGCGGTTTCAATAGCATTATCAACGTTTTTGCCTTCAAATTCCTGAGTTTGTTTCATAATATCAATAAATACCTCCAAATTACAAAAATTTCTTTTGAGTGTAATACTGCTGTCCAATGGATAATATGTTATTCACAAGCCAGTATAAAACAAGTCCTGACGGAAAATTAATAAATATTACCGTCATAAACAGAGGCATGAACATCATAACTTTTGCCTGAGTGGGGTCTCCCATTGTTGGAGACATTTTTTGCTGAAGAAACATGGTAGTACCCATGATTATTGTCAGCACAGGAATCCCATAAGGAGGGTGCATAAATGGGATTGCCACATTAAAATTAAACAATCGATCAGGTGTGGAGAGATCATTAATCCAACCAATAAAAGGTGCGTGGCGTAACTCTATTGCCTGATAGAGCATTCTATAAAGAGCAAAGAATATAGGCATCTGAACAACCATTGGAAGACAACCGCTCATTGGGTTGACCTTATATGTTTTGTAAAGATTCATAACTTCTTGATTCATCTTCTGTTTATCATCTTTATATTTATCTCTTATCTGATTCATAAGAGGTTGAAGTTTTTTCATGTCATTCATAGATCTATAACTTTTAGTGCCAAGGGGCCAAAAAAGCAATTTAATCAAAATAGTTAAAAGTATAATAGCAACCCCATAGTTAGGTATAACATCGTGAATAAGATTCATTAAAATAAGGCAAGGCTTAGCAAGAACATCAAACCAGCCAAAATCTATGGCTTTTTTAAGGTTATTTTTATAGTCACCAAGCACTTTTAGACTTTTAGGCCCCATATAGCACTGAAAAGATAACTGAATCTGCTTGTTAGGATCAAGTCTCTCCATAGATTGAATATATCTTGTAACAACAAGAGATTCTGTCCCAGAAAGTTTAACTAACGACTCCACAGGTTTTACAGGCATAATGCATGAGATAAAGTATCTATCCCCATTTCCAGCCCACTCAACGTTCCCTTTTAATGTGTTTTTATCTACTTCACTACTCTTTTTGTCTTTTTGATTATCTTGAATATCTTTAGGTGTAACTAGCTGAAGACTTCCATTTATGTATGCCTCAGGACCGTAAGCTCCAAATTGTGAAAATGCTGCCCCCTCTTTTGTCAATAAAAATGGCATTGAAATCTCTAAAGAGTCTTTTAGAGGTACAGAAGAACCATTTTTAATAACTAAATCAAGCCCAATAAGATATGTTGATGCTGAAATCGTATATATTTTTTCAACAACAATACCGTGAGGAGAACTCCATGAAAATACAACTTTTGTTTCTCCTTCATTTAATATCAGCTCTGTTATTTTTCCTGTATTATTAGTAGAAGGCGCTAAATTTTCAGTAGAGTATTTAAAAATTGCATTATCAAGACCAGCAACGCTTTTCTCTTCAAAATCAAATGTAAATAGACCAGATGTAAGCTCAGGAGGAATCATCTGTTTAAAAGGAGACTCTTTTTCAACACCTTCTTTGAATTTTTTTAGAGTTAAACTTTTAACAGCAGCTTTTTTTTCAGATATGATGATATCGTAAATAGGAGTAGTTACTTTTATATCTTTAAAATCTGAACTTTCCTTTAATGTAGATAATTCATCGTTTGAACTATTTACAGAATCAAGAGTATTTGAAGGATTAAACTCTTTAGTAGCAGAAGCATCAGAGTTTAAATCTTTTGAAGTTAAATCAGTGTTATTAGAGGAAACATTTTGCTGATTCTGCTGATTAACTGTTTGAGGAGGAACAAAGAAAAAATTCCACCCCACTATTACAACTATAGAAAGAATAATGGCAATAAACAACCGTTTTTGCTCGTCCATCTTGTCTCCAACTTTTGAGTGGTGAATAAAATTTGATTGAATGCAGATTGCATAAAATTTAGGTAAGAGAATCTTTTTAGATAAGAAAATTTAGGCAGTAGCATAACTATTTGTATTTATAATCGATAGTAGAACTATTTGCATTGTTAGGTAGTATTATAGCTATATTGAATTAGTATAAATATTTAAGGAACAGGATCAAACCCTCCTTGATTAAAAGGATGGCACTTTAATAATCTTTTTATAGCAAGAAAAGAGCCTTTAAGGCTGCCATATTTACTAACAGCCTCAAAGGCATATTGTGAACATGATGGATAAAAACGACATACAGGACCAATCAGAGGCGACACAATATATTGATATAACTTAATCAGTGTTAAAATTATCCATTTCATTATTGCATTTACCCATTTTTATTGTTTTAGGTTTCGGATATTTTCCTAAACAACTTATTAAGTTCATCTGGAATCTGTGCGTTTGATAGGTATGATATATACTTTCTTGCTATAATATTAATATCTCTATTACCTTGTATTGTCTCTTGGTTATTTCTATAAAATTCCCTAACAATGCGCTTAATTCTGTTCCTTTCTACAGCGTTTCCAACTTTTTTTGATACAGTAATGCCAATACGGTTGTTCAAAGATTCACCATCAAGTATAGCTGCCATAAAATAGCGGGTTTGAACAACTCTACCCATTGAGGATAATTTAATAAATTGAGATCTCTTAAGTATCCTATGAGTTTTTGGAAACGAATATTTGCTCAAATAATTTTACCACCAAATTATGCTGTTAGCTTTTTTCTACCTTTTGCTCTTCTTGCATTAACAAGTCGGCGTCCGCCTACTGTTGACATTCTTTTCAGAAAACCGTGTGTTCTTGAGCGTTTGATTCTGCTTGGCTGAAATGTTCTTTTCATAGCTTAACAATCCTTAAAATTTGTTTTGAATTCACGCTCCCTTGGCAGGAGCAATACATTACAATAATAAAAATAAATCAATAAAAAACAGGCAATACATCAATAAACCAATGATGTAATGCCTTATCTATAATAAACGCAAAATTTTAATTCATTATCTAACAGGTGTCAAGAATCATTGTATCATGACTTAATATTTTCAAAGACTACCTTTTAAGCCAATAGCATCAGCGACACTCCTCATTCCCATTATGGTCTCAGTAATAAGCTCTGTTCGATCAATACCCATCATAACAGCTCCTTTCTCAATTATACTTCTATCAACACCAGCTGCAAAACGTTTATCTTTCCATTTTTTGATTACAGATTTTGCAGTAAGATCAAGAACGCTTACCGATGGCCTCATCAGTGCAGTGCTTGCAATTAAACCTGTTAGCTCGTCTACAGCATAAAGAGTTTTTTCAAGCATTGACTCTGGCTCTATATCGGAGCAGATTCCCCAACCATGACTTACAACCGCTCTTACATATTCTGGCGACCATCCATTTGCCTCGAGAATCTCTTTGCTTTTTGTGCAATGTTGATCAGGGTAAAGCTCATAATCAATATCATGGACAAGACCTATTATTTGCCACTTATCTTTATCTTCCCCAAATTTCTCTGCAAAATGTCCCATAACTCCTTCTACTGCAAAAGCATGACGTATCAAACTATCGCTTTTATTATATTGTTTTAGAAGTGTAAGAGCATCATCTCTTGATGGAATAAATTGGCTCATTTATAACCTCTTTTCTTTTAATATATTCCTAATGTTATTATACTTGAAACTTATTATTCTTCAAACGAAAATCAATTTAGCTTTTATATATACAAAAACTCAACTTTGACCGAGAGCAGTATACTTAACATTGTTTTCCTTAGATTTTGATGTTGAAGTTTACGACTCTTTATGTCAATAAGAAAATTCATAGCTACATTAGCATGTGTTGTTTATGATTCAATATTTTGTTATCTTTTAACTTGTATATTTATTTAAATTAACTCTTAAACAATTAATCAAAACCTAATTGGGAATAATGGAAAATGAAAATCTTTAAAAAAGCATCAGATATGAGGGAGTGGTCAGATCGAATGCACAGAGCTGGAGAGACAATAAGCTTTGTTCCAACTATGGGCTATCTTCACGAAGGTCATCTCTCTTTGATGGAAAAAGGAAAAACTGTCTCTTCTTCTCTTGTTGTCAGCATTTTTGTAAATCCCACACAATTTGGTGAAAATGAAGATCTTAGTGCCTATCCCACAAATATTGAAAGAGACATTGAACTTATAGAGAAGAAAGGGGCAAATGCACTATTTCTTCCAGACAAGAAAGAGATTTACCCTGAAAACTATCAAACTTATATATCTCTTGAGTATCTGCCAAACCACCTGTGCGGACTCTCACGACCTATCCACTTTAGGGGAGTTGCAACTATAGTTGCAAAATTATTCAACATAGTAAGACCAGATGCTGCAATATTTGGAGCAAAAGATTTTCAGCAACTGCGGGTTATCCGCCAACTGAACAGAGATCTCAATTTTGGGATTAATATTATTGGCTCTCCTATTGTCAGAGAGAGTGATGGACTTGCAATGAGTTCAAGAAATGCCTATTTAACGCCTGAGCAACGCCAATCTGCCTTAAGTTTGTCTCAATCTCTTCTAAAAGCAAAAGAGCTTGTTGAGTCTGGAGAGAGATATGCCAATATAATAAAATCTAATATCAGAAATTTTATTGACTCTTTTCCACACACACAAATTGACTATATAAGCATCAGTGATCCTGACACTTTAAATGAGCTAATAGAGATTGATAGGGAAGTACTTTTTGCTCTTGCAGTTCAAGTTGGCAAAGCTCG
>JADFXA010000320.1 GCA_015233755.1 Desulfamplus sp.
CAATAAATATTTATATGGTGGTGTAAAATGTTTAAAACAATTATGACCATAATTGTTACTATACTTGTTGTGCTTTTCTCAATAGAGAATTTTGAACATGTGCCTGTATCCTTTATTGCGGGCAAACCTGTAAATATGCGATTGATATTTGTCATCACGGTTTCAGGAGTTATCGGCTATCTTATTCGCCATTTTTCAGCAATAGCAACAGAAGATAGACTCAAACGTCAGCTTCAGCATCTACTAAAAAAGAAAAATAGCGTAAAAAAAGGTCCAAGAAGAGTAGGCAATAACAGAAAAGAGATGTTGCTTGATGACGAATTTGAAGATGAGGAAGAGCTTTAATATGGCATCCATGTCAATTGATCGTGCAAAGTGTGAAAAATGCGGAGAAAGAGTTGCTGCTATCGGTATTACAACCAACATAATAATGGTTTTTGCTAAACTCTTTATTGGAGTAACAAGCGGAAGCAAGGCATGTATTGCTGATGCTCTACACTCAATGTCAAGTATTGTTACTTCACTTGCAATTATTGTAAGCCAGAAGCTGACCAAGAAAAAAAAGAATGATAGTTTTCCATTTGGTTTTGGAAAGATTGAATTCATTGCTGCTGGTTTCACTTCGATCCTTATTATTACAGCAGCAGTGATCCTGATTTCTGTCTCCATTAATAGTCTTCTAAGTGATCCGGCTGCTCCACCACATCTATCTGCATTACTTATCGCAGTTGTTTCTGTTTTAACAAATGAAATGCTTTTTCGCTATATGAGGTGTGTGGGGACACGGTTAAAAAGTCAGACCATGATGGCAAGTGCATGGGCAAACAGGGCAGATGCATTCTCTTCAGTTGCGGTTATTGTTGGCGTAATAGGTTCTAAATTGGGTTTTCATCATCTTGATCCTATATGTGCTATTGTTGTTGTGGGAATAATAATCAAGGTCAGTACAAGTATTCTTATAGATTCTATAAAATCACTTATGGATTCATCTGTGAACAATATTTACGGTGAAGAGATTTCAGATATTATTTCAAAGACTGAAGGGGTACAAGGTATAGCAGAGTTAAAAACCAGACATATCGGTCAAAAAATCTGGGCTGAAGTTGATATATTTGTAAATTCTGACGCTACAATGAAGCAAGGAGAAGAAATTGCTGCAAAAGTCCGGAAGAATCTGCTCGTCCAGGTCAGGGATCTTGAGCGAGCAATGGTTCATTTCAGACCACTTGAAGAGTAAATATAAAAATAAGACTCTTTTTTACTTCAACATAGGATTTATTGGATTATAAAAAGTATAGATACACAATTGGAGAATGTTAATAAATGCCCTTGATTGCCATAAACAGTCGAGCAAAAAACTGTCGTGTAAAGCCTGTAAATAGGAGATTTACAACTGAACACAGCGAATTACCAAAGGGCAACAACAGCCTAATAAAAATGTCTTGGAAAGTTGTTTTATTTATTCTGTTCCTGCTTTTTCTTATTGGTTGGTCATTCTGGGGAGATAATCTTGAGAGAAAAATTTACGGAGAGCAACCAAACATTGGAAAAGTTGGTGCTGAATTTGTTCTCTCATATTCAGGCAGCGGATACTCTACTAACTCAGCAGGAACGGAAAATGTTTTGGGCAGTGCCTCTTATCTTGTAGTTGGCCGCATTATGCCAAATTCTCCTGCAGAGCGTTCAGGTCTTAAAACTGGAGACATAATAGTTGGTCTTGATAGTCGATTAATCTCTTCTCCTGATATGGCGGCACAGATTTTAAGCAGCAAAAATATCGGAGACACACTTGTTGTAACGGTTTTACGAAATAACCAGCAAAAAGATATCCATATTCATTTAACAACCATGAATATAAGAGACAGGGCGTTAAAGAGCAAATCAGCATCAAAAAGCATAAGATTTCTTGCCATGCTGCTTTTTCTTAAATTTACTGTTATCCTATTTGTTTTTATCTACAGAAATATTGAAATAAGAATGCACGCTGTTCTGATCTGTGCTTTCTTTGTAGTTGCTGTTGGTTCATTTCTTGGAGTCTATTATCCTGTTGATGCTTTTTTTTCTATAAAATTTAATACAATAGCTCTTTTGCTTGGAATGTATATCATCTCAACCACATTGGATCAGGCAGGATTTTTTGATTATGTAGCGTATAAAATACATCTTTTTGCAGGAAATAACAGGGTAAAAATTTTGATAGTTTTCTGTATTATCACATATATTTTTTCTCTTCTTGTTAATAATCTGACAACAATATTGGTTATGATTCCAATGACGCTCAATTTAGCAGCAAGAACAGGTTTTGATCCAAGACCAATAGTAATTGGAGAGATAATATCTTCAAATATTGGCGGTGCATCAACAATGATTGGCGATTTTCCAAATATGCTTATAGCTTCAGAGGCTGGCGTTGGATTTAACCAGTTTATAGTCTTTATGATGCCAATATGTATGATACTTTTTGGAATTACGTTGTTCTATTTAAGATATAAGTTAGATGCTTTTGATAATATTGATAAGAAGCTAAAGGAAAAAGATAGAAACAAAGATGTAGATAATGGCTATGATGATGAGTTTTCAGATATAGATGAAGATATCCGTAATAATATCTTAATGCGTGGATTTCATTCTCAAGCTAACAGATTGACAATGCCAAAGTTGACTTTAAAAGAGAAGAGAACAATCAAGAGATCTTTGTTTATACTTGTTCACATGCTGATGCTATTTAGTCTATCAGATATTCTTTCTCTAAATACTTCTGCAATTGCATTG
>JADFXA010000321.1:0-1836 GCA_015233755.1 Desulfamplus sp.
AAAAAAATGGTAATAGCGTAAATTAATTAGCTTTAAATTCTTTTTAAGAAGATATTTTAATATTAATTAAGAATGACAAAACAATTTTATTGTTATAGCCAACCTTTTATAATGAATAATTTTTGAATGTTTAATAGACTTTTTTGCGGAGACAATTTATGAAAAATTCAATACGTCCCAAGCATTCTGATATTACATCAGAAATGTGGAATACTATAGATGAAATTATTGCAAAATGGAAAAATACCCCCGGCTCTGTAATTACTGTTTTAAGAGAATGCCAAGATGTTGTTCGTTATTTACCTTCAGAACTTTTGCAGTACATTAGTCAAGGTATGGGGCTTCCGCTAAGTCAGGTGTTTGGTGTAGCAACATTTTATTCTTTTTTTTCTCTTACTCCAAAAGGCAGGCACACTATTAAGGTATGCACTGGAACTGCCTGTTATGTTAAAGGAATAAAGGAGACTATTAATAGGATATATGGAAAATATAATCTCAAAGAGGGGGCAACTACAGAAGATAGAAGATTTTCACTTGAAGGTGTCCGTTGCTTAGGTGCTTGCGGTCTTGCCCCTGTAATGGTTATAAATAAAGATGTCCACGGTTCTGTATCGGCAGATAAAGTAGTGCAGATTCTTGAAAAGTATGAATAATATAAAAATCTAAAGCTCACGCTCAAGATTTAATAAACTTATTAAAATCATAAAATCTATGATGATAAAGAAGCTGCATGAAAATTAAAATTGCTCAATACAAAAATATTCTACAATAGAAGGATAAAATATAATGAATAAAACCAGACTTCAACTTATGCTTTGCGGTGGAACAGGGTGCGATTCCACTGGGAGCGAGAAGGTAAGGATTGCCTTGTTGCAGGAGATTGAAAAACATGGCTTATCTGAAGAGGTTCAAATTATTGTTACAGGTTGTAATGGTTTTTGTGCTGTTGGACCTGTAATGGTAGTACAGCCCGAAGGTATTTTTTATCAGAAAATTCAACCTGAAGATGCTAAAGAACTTGTAGATTCTCATTTCCTAAAAGGCACTCCAATTCAACGCCTAATGTATAAAAACCCAGCTAATAAAAAGATCATTCCAAAAATGGATGATATTCCATTTTTTTCAAGTCAGGTTTTTAGAGCAATGAGGAATAAAGGATTAATTGATCCTGAAGTTATTGATGAATACATTGCAAGAGACGGCTATTTTGCTGCTGCTAAAGCTCTTAACGAAATGTCTCAAGATGATATTATAAAAGAGATGTTAGAATCTGGTTTAAGGGGTAGGGGAGGTGCAGGATTTCCCGCTGGAATGAAGTGGCGGTTTGCGAAAGAGGCTCAAGGAGATATTAAATATGTTCTTTGCAACGCTGATGAAGGAGATCCAGGTGCATTTATGGATAGAAGTATCCTTGAATCAGACCCCCACTCTGTTATTGAAGGAATGATAATTGCTGCAAAGGCGATTAGTGCACATAAAGGTTACATCTACTGCCGAAGCGAATATCCTCTTGCAGTAAAGAGGTTAAATATTGCAATTGAGCAGGCAAAAAATTATGGACTGCTTGGTGAAGATATTTTGGGTTCTGGATTTGAGTTTGATGTTGAAGTCTATCAAGGTGCTGGTGCTTTTGTTTGCGGAGAAGAGACAGCTTTGATGCGTTCTATTGAGGGGAAAAGGGGCATGCCAATCCCACGCCCGCCATTTCCAGCCCATAAAGGTTTGTGGAAAAAACCTACAATATTAAATAATGTTGAGACCCTTGCAAATGTTCCCCAGATTATTCTCAATGGTGGTAAATGGTATGCAAGTGTTGGAACTCCAACCAGCAAGGGC
>JADFXA010000321.1:1845-2765 GCA_015233755.1 Desulfamplus sp.
TTATTCTCAATGGTGGTAAATGGTATGCAAGTGTTGGAACTCCAACCAGCAAGGGTACAAAGGTTTTTGCTCTATCTGGAGATGTATGCAATATCGGGCTTGTTGAAGTGCCAATGGGAACAACGATAAGGAAGTTGGTCTATGACATTGGCGGTGGTGTTCCAGATAAGAGAAAATTTAAAGCTGTGCAGTTGGGAGGACCATCTGGCGGATGTGTTCCTGAACAATATTTAGATACTCCAATTGATTATGAAGAGATAACAAAGGTTGGAGCTATCATGGGTTCAGGCGGTGCAATTGTTATGGATAACACCACCTGTATGGTTGATATGGCACGCTATTTTATGGATTTTATTCAAGATGAATCTTGTGGTAAATGTACCCCTTGCCGTGAAGGTACAAAAAGAATCCTAACTATTCTTGAAAATATGTGTAAAGGTAAAGGACAACCTGGAGATATCGAACAGCTTGAGGAACTTTGCGAAGTTGTAAAGCATAGTTCCCTTTGTGGGCTTGGGCAGACAGCTTCTAACCCTGTTCTTTCAACTCTAAAATATTTCAGAGATGAATATGAAGCTCATATTTTTGACAAAACTTGTCCAGCAAAGATATGTCCGGCACTTGTAAAATTTGAAGTTGACCCAACTAAGTGCAAAATGTGCGGCTTGTGCTTTAAAGGGTGTCCAGCAGATGCAATAAAATGGGAAAAAAAGGCTGTTGCAGTTCTTGATAAGGCTAAATGCATTAAGTGTATGTCATGTTATGATAGATGCAAATTTGACGCAATTATGTAGTTTTAAAGTTTTTACTATAAAGACACCTCCTTTTAATAGGAGGTGTCTTATTTTTATTTTGATATAAAAAGGTCAGACAAATGTTATCTGATCCCAAGGTTAATAAAACAATAGCTGCTATATATT
>JADFXA010000322.1 GCA_015233755.1 Desulfamplus sp.
TCTATTCTTTTTCCATTTTTGATTGGTGCTATTCTTGTTTATGGTTATCTTGATATTAAACAGAGAGTTATAAATATTCACAACTCTGGTCAAACACAGGTTGATGTAGTTGCTAAGGAGTTTGAATCAAAACTAAATACTTTTGAAGTTGAAATGGCAAAAATAAAGTTTGCTCTTGAAAAAGATATTCCAGAACTAAAACAACAGACAATAGCTATTCAAGACGAATTGACCCTTCTTGCGGGCAATAAATCAGACAAAGAGGCTACAGATAAAAATATTGAGCTTATAAAGGCAGATATTGCAAAAATTGCTGATCAGTATCAAGGAGCTTTGCATATTCTTGATAGAACAAATCAAGAAACTTTATCTATTTTAAATGAAAAGGCAAATGAGCTTGAATCAAAAGTTGATACAAAGCTCTCCTCTATAAAAGAGATTGAGACTTCTCTTGCAAATATTAAAACAGAGATTGAAAATAAAGAGGCAATTTTAAAGACAAATCAAGCTGACATTGAGGCAAAAATAGCATCAGTTACAGCTATTGAAAGTAAAATTGATAGCAAAATTGACTCTAAAGTTGATTCTATAATTGATAAAAAACTTAACGCTGCGACTGATAAGAAATATGCAGCAATTATTAATGAAAAGCTATCATCTCATAGACAATCTCTTGAGAAGAAGGTTGCTGATATTGATCTAACGGTTGAGTCAAAACTTGCTGCACTTGAAGAGGCAACTCAAATTTTAGCAGAGAATAAAGAAGATATAGAAAAACTTAAAAATAGTTTAAACGCATTTGATAAGAGTATCACTAATTTAGATAAAGAGCTAAAAAATCTGAGCAGCTCATCTCAACAAAGTGTTACTGATAAAGATATTGATAAAGATTATGATAAAAAATATGTTGATACTCAAATAGCAGCTCTTAGAAAGAATCTAAATAACAAGATTGAGAAGCTTGATTTGACTCTTTCCAAAAAGATATTACAGTACGCAACTCAGTTAGAGAGTACATTAAGAAGTTATGATTCTAAGAAAAAAGGTGAATCAGTAAAAATAATAAAAGTACCTGAAAAAGGAAAGATTTCAGAGACGGATTTGGTTCAATAGAGCTGAAATTCTCATTTTTAAAATGGTTTTAATAGTTTTTGTAGCCAAGCGATATTCGCACGGTTAAATTTTGCAATGAAGTCCACTGAAGTGGACTATTTTATAAGTCCATAGTTTTTAGCGGGAAAAGGAAACTCCATGTCAAAACAATATCCAGAGTGTCCCCTATACAACCATGTAACATGCAGAGATTTACATAATCAAAAAGTGTGTGCTCTTATACGCGAGGATAAGCAGTGCTTTAAAAAGAGGCAGAAAAACAGTAAGCCACAAGAGAATGGGCATGAAAATGACAATGAAAACGAAAAAGAATCAGACAATGAAACATTACGAAGAACTCAATCTGAATAAGATTCATACCTATTCTGCCTCCCAAAGAGTTTCAAAAGTTATGACAACTGCAGAAGCTGCCCCACCTTTTAAAGGAATGAGTATATCCACATTTTTAAGCTCTCTACCTAACACCCTTAAAGCAAATGATCTTAAAACTATTGCACATTCAATTGTATTGGCACAAAAAAAAGATAAACCAATAATTGTTATGCTTGGAGGTCATGTAATAAAAACTGGTTGCTCACCAATTTTGATAGACCTTGCAAAAAATGGATTTATAACACACTTTGCGTCAAATGGCTCCGCTGCAATCCATGACACTGAGCTTGCGCGTTTTGGACACACGTCAGAAGATGTTGCTATCCAAATTAAAGATGGCTCATTTGGGATGGCAAGAGATACTGCAAAGTTAGTAAATGAAGCTGCAAAAAGAGCAAGTGAGGAGAATAAAGGCTTTGGTCAAACAGTTGGTGCTATGCTTATTGAGGAGAATGCCCCATTTAACAGTCGTGCTATTTTGGCAAATGCTTTTTTACTTGAGATTCCATATACACTTCATATTGCAATAGGAACTGATATTGTTCATCAACACCCAGATGCTTCTGGTGCATCAATTGGTGATGCCTCTTTGCGTGACTTTCGTATATTTGCTGCTTCAGTTGCAAAACTTGGTCAAGGCGGCGTTGTTTTGAATTTGGGAAGTGCTGTAATTATGCCAGAAGTTTTTTTAAAATCACTCTCTATTGCCCGTAATCTTGGCTATGATATAACTCAATTCACCACTGCTAACTTTGATATGATTCAGCACTATCGCCCATCTGTTAATGTTGTAAATCGTCCTGTTATGTCAGGTGGTCAAGGTTTTGCAATAACTGGACACCATGAAATTATGATTCCTCTTCTTGCTGCTGCAATCTATGAAATGGCTTAATAAAATCAGCGTATTGCTTATATTGGCAGGTTATTTTTATATCACCATGCCATATCTTACTATCAATCCCTTTGTCGGCTTTATTGGGGCTATTCTCTCTATTTTAGTTGGTTTTTATATATTTGATTTTAAAAATATAACCCAGCATGAAAAGTTAAAGACTCAAAAGCATATAAGTGGTCAATGGTGGGAGATGTTCCTTAACCACCCTGCACGTATGATGTTAACAACGTTTATGGCTCTTTGTTTTTTTGGCACAATACTTCTTATTTTGCCCATCTCTGCTTCAAATAATAACGTATCAATTTCTACTTCACATAATTTAAAAGATACTCTACCCATCTCTACTTCAAATAAGTTAGAGAGTTTTAGAAAAAGT
>JADFXA010000323.1 GCA_015233755.1 Desulfamplus sp.
TCATTATTTTTTTGTGGGGTGTTTGATATTATACAGGCTTGATACGAGAAAGACCCGGAATAAGAGTTTTACTGCTAACAACACCATTTAGCTGTCTCATCTTTTCATGGACAAAATTTGAGATAACTTCTGCATCAGAACTTAAAAGGTCTCTTGATAATCGAACCTTTACCAAAAGATCAGCATCTCCATGAACAGCGTGGATTTCAGCTATTTCATCAAGTTCAAATAGTTTTTCAATAATCTTATACTCATATTTGGCACGCACAATCATAAGAACAAAGGCTGTAATGCTCTGTTTCATCTCTGGATATTCAATTTCATTAAGCTCTTTCATCTCTCTTCTGAACTCTTCCATGGTTTCTGGTATCATCTTGCCAAGACCAATCCCATACTGAGCGGGGCGTTTACGCTTCCAGTGTCCAAAAGAGATATAGGCATAAAGGTCAGCAATGGTTCTATCTGGAAATGTCTCTACAATATTTCCTCTCTTTATAATTGAGCAAAATGGTTGATAGATGGTTTTATACCAATCTCTTGCAGCAGAGGCAAAAGTTATGGGTGCAGTAAAAGAAGCATTAAAGGAGCTGTTTAAAGAGGTAGAATCTAAATTGCTCTTAGTTATACCAACACTATTTCTTAAATAGTCGTGATGCTCGTGTATCTGATCAAGGAGATTTTGATACTGACCAACCTCGGTGAGCTTAATACTTCGAGGAAGACCTGTTCTATCGCAAAAATCCATCATCTCTTTATAGAGAACATTATCAAGAGTTTCGCTTGATGGAATAAACTCAATTATTGTGGCAAGTATCTCATCGTGGTTCAGTTTTTTTGCAGCGGCAACTCTATGGTTGCCATCAAGAACATAATATTCATCTTTTATTTGATAGAGTTTAACTGGCGGAAAAGATGTCCCACAACGCATAGCCTCAAGAATAGCTGTAAACCTTTCTGAAGGGGCTTGGCTCTTAAAACGGAATTGGTCGTCAAAATCTTGATACCTGCCAACACTTCCTGTAATTTGGCTCAATTTAACGGTCTGAACTCCACGCTCTCGACAGTCAAAAGCACCCTCTTTTTTTTGTGTATTCTCAAATGAGGCAATATCTTTTATATCTGAATCTAAACCCAGCTCCCGCCTTATCTCGCTGTTATCTTTATTGCTTATGGCAAAAAAATCACGCAGTTTTGCCATCATTGATTTCGATGATGTTGTAGCCATAGGTATTGATTACCTTTGTTTTATTTACAGTGGTTATCCGTTCTTCTTGGCATGTAAAATGCCGATGAATATGCCCATGAATAAAGTAATCAGGCTTATATTTATCAATGAATTTACAAAATGAACGAAATCCTCTATGACATCTATCCTCAGCGTCATGAATATGGCGTGGAGGTGAGTGGGTTATCACAATATCTACACCTCTATTCCACCATATAGAAAATTTCATTTCTCTTATTAACTTACTCATCTGAGCTTCTGTGTATTGGTTCATTCCGCCATTATACCACCTTGAACCACCAAGCCCTATTATCTTAATTTGGTTGAATTTCACAATTTTTCCGTGGATATCTGTGCAACCCATAGGTGGTTTTAGATCATATCTGATGTCATGATTTCCACGCACATAATATAAAGGAACATTTAGAGAGTGTAGGATAAACGAGAGATATTCAGGTGGTAAATCGCCACATGAGAGAACAAGATCAATAGAGTCAAATTTTTTTTTGTCAAATTCATTGTAAAGTGATGGAACAACTACGTCAGAGATAGATAGAATTCTCATGGAGTTATTAATAGATTTCCTGCAAAATTTAAATTGAGCCCTTCAGTTTACGGGATAGTTAATTATCACCTGCTCCCCATATATCAACAATCTTCTTGTTTCCTGGATAATCAACGGTTTTGTAGTTTGTGATGGTTGAGAGACGCTGGGTTATTTTGGCAATTCTGTCAACATGCTTTTTTATAGCAATCATATCTTTGCTGATTTGGCTGTCATTTTCATGATCCATCATAATAAGCTCTGTGTAACCAAATAGTGCCTGGAGAGGTTGATTTAATTCATGGCAGACGGCCCCTGCTATCTCAAGAACAGCTTGAAGCTTCTCGTTTTTTATCTTCTCTTCGTCTGCAAGTTTGCGTTCAGAAATATCAGTAAATGTTGCAATAATCCATGCCATTGGGTTATCAGGGTCAGCACTGCTTATGTGAACACTTGCTGGAAATTTTGTTCTATCTTTTTTAACAAGTTGTATTTCGAGCTCTGTTCTTGTGCCATGAGATAAGTTTGAATATATAATATCTCCAATCCTTACAAAACTCTCATGGGAATCATAAATCATCTCAGCACTTTTTCCTTCAAAATCTTCCTTTTGATCATACCCAAAGAGAGTTATCATCTCAGGATTTACCCATTTAAAATGCCTGTTCTCAAGAAGTGCTATACCCATTGGTGATGTCTGTAAAATCTTTTCAAGAATTTTACGCTGCTTTTTATATGCCTCATCAGCCTCTTTTCGCTCAATAGCAAGTGCAATATATTGAGAGACAATGTTAAGAATATTTATATCACTTTTTTGATACATATTTTCATAGGCATAGCTTTGAACAACAATTGCTCCAATAACCCTATTTTTAGTCTTTAGAGGGGCACCAAGCCACACTTTGCTTAAAGTACCGACAACTGGCTCTCTCGTTAAAGCGGCATAACTCTCTATATCATCTTTATAGAGC
>JADFXA010000324.1 GCA_015233755.1 Desulfamplus sp.
AGCAACAAATAGCTTAATAGAATTTCTACGTGGCAGGCCATCAGAATTTTTAAATATGATTCACAAACTTAATATAATGTCGGTTAGGCAGCAAAAATTCTTTAAATCTAATATGGATCAACTCTCTTCAAAACTTGGGATTATGCTTGCTATAAATCAGATGAGAGGGAAAATATCACAGCTTATTGGGACAAACTTTGATAACTTAGATCAAGCAAGTATAAAAAATCTTAATAAACATTTTAACACAATTCTTGATAATGCTTACACTCTTTTAACTCACGAGCCAAGGCAGAATAACGAATCTCTTTTGGAAATAAAGTATAGAATGGTAAATGGTGAGAATATTGGACATAGATCGTTCTCTTCCTTAAGTGAAATTGAAATAGGAGAGGTTATGGGGGTTATAGAGTTGTTTGCAAGAAAATTAAAAGATCAGGCAAGCAGACGTTTTAGTATTAAAAAAAGAGGTAATATTGATATAAAAAAAACTCTTCGCAATTCAGGAAAATATCAAGGAGTCCCATTAGATATAAAATTTAAAGATAAACCATTAAATAAAAGTTCTCTTGTAGTTCTTTGTGATATATCTGGCTCTGTCTGGTCTTCAGCAAGATTCATGCTAAATGTTCTATATGCGCTACAGGAGTGTTTTAAACAAGTCAGAAGCTTTGTATTTGTTTCACAACTTGTTGAGATAACAGACTATTTTCAAAAAAATGATTTTAGTTCTAATAATGCACGAAATAGATTAAATATAGCTATTGATAATATATTAAACAATAATATCATAAATACAAGTGAACACACAGATTATGGTGCTGCTCTCAAAAATTTTAAAAATAGATACCAGCACATTTTAAACCATAAAACTACTGTAATAATAATGGGAGATGGAAGATCTAATTACCTTAATCCTCAGGCTCATATACTGGGTGAAATAAGAGAAAAATCCAGGCGGGTTATCTGGCTAAATCCTGAACCTCATAATACGTGGAATAGCGGAGATAGTGAAATTTTTGCTTACAAGCCTCATTGTCATGAGATACGTACCTGTATGAACCTTAATCATCTGACGCAGTTTGTTCGAGAACTTGTGTTGTAAATACAGATCGTTTAATCCAACATGTTAGTAATAATTTTGCAAACTTCTTCAGGGGTTATTCTCGTTGTATCTATTTGAATAAAACGTTCATAACTCTTTTTTCGTTCTTGCAATAACATTGTTATTCGCTCTTTTGGATTATCAACCTTTAGCAAAGGTCTTTCTATTGTGCTATCAGATGAAACACGGGTAAGAATCTCATCAACATCGGCAAAAAGAGAGAATATCTTCCCTTTTATCTCTGATGATTGTTCATTTTTTCCTTCAAGAATTTCTGCATTAAAACTATCAAGCAACATTCCCCCACCTGTTGAAATTACAAGCCGATTTTGCTGTGATAACTCTAAGGCAAGCTCTCGTTCCATTTGTCTGAAAGCAGCTTCGCCTTTACTTTTAAATATTTCAGAGATAGTCATAAGACTCCGAGACATGATTAGCTCATCAGTATCTACAAATTTATACTCAAGCATATTTGCTAAAAGTTTGCCCACTGTGGTCTTGCCCGTTCCCATGAATCCTGTAAGAATAATGTTTTGATTTATCATAAATAATAACTTTTAAGATATTTTCTAACTATCTTAATAAACTATAAATTGTGGATATTAATAAAATACGGCAACTTTGCCGTAAGCCGCGGAGTATTAAACCCACGGCTACCGCAATAAATTTCTATTACAATAGGTCGCAGCATTTTGTTTAACTACATTTAACTACAATGTGTGATGCTACAATATGGATTTTAAACTCTATATTTCAGTTATTACAGGATTTCTCATCTCCCCAACTCCAGTTATAATACTCTCTAAAATATCATTGGGCTGTAGAAAGATAGGAGGTGTTCTTGTAAATCCGACACCGCTTGGTGTCCCAGTGAGAATAACTGTACCTGCAAGAAGCGTTGTACTTTCAGATAGCTTTGAGATTATCTCAGCTACAGAAAAAATCATGTCAGAAGTTGAGCCAACTTGCATAATTTTTCCGTTGAGTTTACATGTTAATTGGAGGTTTTGTGGATCTTTTATCTCATCTTTGGTAACTATATGTGGTCCTAATGGGCAGAAAGTATCAAAACTTTTTCCTCTAACCCACTGCCCCCCTCCACTATGCTTTTGCCAGCTTCTTGCAGATATATCATTAGCACAAGTATATCCAAATACATGAGATAGAGCATCTTCTACTTTGATATTTTTACCTGATTTTCCAATAACAACACCTAACTCTACTTCGTAATCTACCTGCAAAGGTTCAAGGCATGATTTAGGTATCTCAATATCTGAATAAGCACCCGTTATGGCTGCAGGATTTTTCATAAATAACACCGGGTGTTCGGGGTAAGCCATGCCTGTCTCTTGAGCGTGCATTCTATAATTTAATCCAATACATAGTATAGCAACGGGATTAATAGGTGCTAAAATTGTCTTAATTTTAGTTTCTCTACCTGTTAGAGTAAAATTATCAAATATATCACCAGTAATCACTGTTGCTACATCATTTCTAACATTACAACCTATCAATTCATTATCTTCATAATCTAAAAACCTTATTATACGCATTTTATCACCTTAATAAAATTTAGATACTATATTAAAATTGTTCTATAACAAATAAAATACATTTCACTTTT
>JADFXA010000325.1 GCA_015233755.1 Desulfamplus sp.
CTCACAAGGCTATCATACTGATCACACATTTTAATTTTATGTTGTTCTGTTTCAAAAATTGGAAAATAATATCCTGATTTTTGCAGAAGCTCTTTTTTGTAAAGAATCAAATTACCCATATACATACATGATAAAAGAAGGTCAGGAGACCAATCGGGTTTGAAAAAAGGATCAAATCGAACTCCATTGTCTGAAATTTTATCCTCATCACTGTAAATTATATCTGTATCAGGAAATTGCTTTAGAATATTTATGCACTCACCAAGAGCGTGAGGTGCAAGTGTGTCCCAAAGATTAAGAACAAGAAAATATCTGCACTCTGAAACCTCAATATCGCTATTTAAACAATCAGAAATATTATCTTGTAAGTTATAATTAATAGTAATCCTTGGGTCTTGTGTATATTGAGAATAAAATGTTTTTAAATCAGATTCTATATCAGCCAAAATTATCAGTCTCCATTGTTGATAGGACTGTTTTAAAACTGACTCTATAGCTTCTGAAAAGATTTTAAGATTATCAGGTGATGCACAAGGTGAACTTAAGGCGGGTATAACAATAGCAATATAGGGATTATTATATTGAATAGATTTTGATAAGTCATTAGAATCGTTTGGCAAATATGTTCTTTCACGTTGTTCGATCCATTGATGGTATTTTTCAATAAGATCGGTTTTGGGGCTTAGATTAATATAAAAACCCGGGCACAATTCATTAATACCATCTACCAGCGATATAGTTATATAAAATCTTTTACCATAAGAATCTAAAATCGGTTCAAAATCAAAAGCTGCAAAACGATTATCCATAAGTGAGGAAGAGAGTAGTCTGGATATACGAACTGGCTCTTTAAGATGTTGTTCTTGATTATTATATTTTTCATTCTTGCTGTTTTGCTCGTCATAATCCAAATTGTTATCGTAACAAATAGATAATAGCAAAATACCTGGATTTACTCTCATATAGGTTGCCATAAAGAGGTCAATACGAGCTAAATTTTTCTTTGAACATTCAATTAAAAAGGCAATTGGTTTATTATTGAAAAGGGGCTGAACCCTATTTTTTCCGTATGTAGTGCTTTCGATATACACATCATGTTCTTGCAGCTTATCAATTTCATTTTCTGAATAAAGCCTAAAAATAGGCTCTTCTATATCTTCAATTAAAATAGTTTCTACTATTGATAAAAAATCACTATTTTTATCGTTATCTCTATTTTCCACGCAAGATTGCTTGCATAAATCATTATAACGCCGAGACTCTCTATTTGTATAAGCTAAACGATTCTTTATAAGATTTCTAAAAAACTGACGCAGCTCCATCATTGCTTTTATATAAACAGAAGCTAATCTATGCGATTTTGAGAGTGCAATGTCAGATAGTTTTTTCTCAAAATCATTTATAAGTTTTATATAGCTGTTGTTATCCTGCCTTAGGAGTTTAACCTCATTAACTTTATCATTGATATACTTACCAAGGGCGTTTAAGAGATTGGAATATGTTATAATTGATGTTTTCAGGTTATTAACCTTATCTCTTAAGGTTCTTAACTCACCTAAGAGTTGTAATTCACTTTTTTTTTCTATTTCTCGACTTTGTGGAGTATACTTTAACAAGCAGTTAAAGTAGTGATGTTCAGGAGGTATTACATCATCTTCTGCATCATAGCACCAAAAACCCTCTGCATAATTGATTTTATCTCCTAAAGTTATACTTCTCATGCAATTAAGACAAAGTGCATGTAGTTTATAATCTAATTGCTCAAGCTGACTTTCATAACATTCAATGGCTGACTCTTTTAGATCAAGGATTGATGAAATATCAATAAGTCTATTGATCTCTCCTTGTCGATTAATTTCATAAAACCAGAGTTCAAAATCCCGCTTTCTTTGTTCTATAAAATTTAATACTTTCTGCGTTGTAGCCCTATGGTCTGGATGAATCTCTTGAAATGAAGGAAGAAAAATTGTTGAAGGCTTAACTAATTTAAAAATATCATCAAGTGTTCTATCAGGAAAAAGAGAAAAGGAGACCTCACGATCAGGTAAGTTTAAATAAAATATACCATTGCACCCAAGAATCTCAGATGCAGCTTTAGCTTCTTCTTTTCTTATGTCAGGCTCACCACCCTTTTCACCATTGGTTACAAAAACAATATAAACTTCAATCCCCTTTTTTGTTGCAAGTAGAATTGTTCCACCCATCCCAAGTGTCTCATCATCAGGATGAGGTGCAAATACAAGATAAGGTCCTTTAGGTAGAGGAGAAACAGAATATGGCAACAGCTCGTTTTCATTTATTATTTTAGTATCATATAGCATACATTATCTTTCAATTTACAGTGTAGTTAAAATCAATATAGTTGACTCTATAAAAAACGGTTATAGATTTAATAATTTTATAAAACATCTCCAAAAGCTGGTCTTGATTTCAAAAAGAACCACGAACCAAATATAAATGAGATTAGAGAGAAGAAAAACATAATAGCTAAAGAGAGAAAATCAATTTGATTGAGTAGCACAACACTTCTAAATGTATCTATAAAAAACGCCATAGGATTAAGCTGTATAATAATTTTCATGCTTTCTGGTATCATTGACGCTGGATAGATAATAGGAGTTGCAAAAAACCAGAGCATCATCACAATATTAAGTACTTCTGAAGTATCACGAAAAAAGACATTTAAAGCTGATAGAAAAAAAGATAATCCTAAAGTAAAAAAAGCT